>DXAB01000042.1 GCA_019117265.1 Candidatus Olsenella pullicola | reverse complement strand
GGCAAGTTTTCTGAAAATGCCCTTTTCAGAAAACTTGCCAGAAATGAACCCGTCCCCTTTTAGGCAAGGCCCCTTTTGCCCTACGCGTTGCCGTCGACGATCTCGTCAACGTTGACGGCGATGTCGTGCTTGGTGGGAACCCACTCGACCTTCTTGAAGAGCGCGGCAACCGTAATGGGGATGTAGGTCATCATGAAAAACGGGAACGTGAAGATGTTCGTCACGACGCGCCACTTCTTCTTGGCGTGAATCTTCTTGCGCTCTGAGATCGTGGTGATCACCGCAAGGATGAGAAACACCACGTACATGGAGGCAAAGGTCATGATGAGCGAGCCCACGCACATGTCAAGCTCTGCCTGCGTCGCTATGAAGCCGTGAGAGAGCGAGCCCACGATGAGGTACGTCGCGTTCACAAAGAACGAGAGCAGCGTCAAGATCATGCCCGGGGCAACCGTCATAAGCATGTCGTAGCTTGCAAAGCGTCCCTTGGAGATGCCCTTGACAAGGTCTCGTCCATAGCTAAAGAACACCTGGTAGAAACCCTTCGTCCAGCGCATGCGCTGCGTCCAGGAGGCCTTGAAGGTGACGGGCTGCTCGTCGAAGAACTCCGCAGGCGCATAGCCGATCTGCACGTTGTTGGCACAGCAGAACGTGGAGAACTGGATGTCCTCCGTAAGGGTGTGGAAGTCCCAGCCGTGCATGCCGCGCACGATGCGCTCGGAGACCATCCAGCCGGAGCCTGAGATGGCGCAGCTCGTGCCCATCATCATGCGGGCGTTGTTGAGGAACTTCGCCTCGCGCATGAACCAGAGCGCATAGGCGGCGCTCACCCATGAGGAGTCGAAGTTCTTTGAGTTTCGATATCCCGTGCAGACGAGATAGCCCGCATCAAAGGCCTGGTTCATGACGGAGATGAAGTCCTTGGAGACGAGGTTGTCCGCATCAAGGACGACAAACGCCTCGTACTTGTCACCGTACTCGTTGAGGATTCGGTCGAAGCCGTAGTCGAGCGCCCAGCTCTTGCCACGGCGCGCTAGGTCGTTTCTGTCCCAGACGATGGCACCGGCCTTCTCGGCCTCCTCGTGGGTGTTGTCCGTGCAGGCGTCACACACCACGAAGACGTCCATGAGCTCGCGCGGGTAGTCCTGCTCGAGGATGGAGCGCACGAGGTTGCCGATGACGACCTCCTCGTTGTGGGCAGAGATGAAGAAGGCGTAGCGGTGCTGCTTCTTGGCCTCCGGCAGCCTCACGGTACCCTTGAGCATCACGCGCAGCACGTAGACGATCTGGTAGAAGTACGCCAGCGTGAAGAACAGCCAGATAATCAGGTTAAAGATGACGAGCGGCGTGAGGCCAAACTTGTTGAGCTCCATCATGGGCATGGCGCACCCCTTGCGCTTCTTGGCGGACTATGCGGAGGCGCCGAGCTGCGGGCAGATTTCCTTGCCCGCGGCGGTACGCCCCATTGAGGTTTCCTTAAGAGATTCTAGTACATAGAGCAGGTCGTCTGGCAGGCGGTCGGCAAGCTCTATCGTCTCTCCGGAGACAGGGTGGTCAAAGCGGATGCGCCAGGAGTGCAGGAACTGACGAGAAAGACCGCGGTTGACGCGCTCGTCCCCGCGCCCGTAGAGCTGGTCGCCCACGAGGGGGTGTCCAATGTGGCGCATGTGAACGCGAATCTGGTGCGTGCGCCCCGTGTAGAGGTGGCACTCCATGAGCGTGTAACCCTCGTCGCACCGACCTGCCTCAAAGCGCTCGAGCACGCGAAAGGTGGTGATCGCCTCACGTGCCCCCGGCGCGTCGGAGACCGCCATCCGGATGCGGTCGCGCGTGGAGCGCGCGATGCCGGTCTCGATGGTGCCCTCGTCATGTGCAACGTATCCGTGCACGAGCGTCACGTAGCGGCGGTCGAGCACGCGCATGCGAATGAGGTCCTGGAGGGCCTTCTGCGTGGCGTCGTCCTTGGCGGCCACCATGAGGCCCGTCGTGTCCATGTCCAGGCGGTGCACGATGCCGGGACGCTCCTCGCCCTGCAGCATGCCCAGGTGCTCGTAGCCGCAGTGCGCCACGAGAGCGTTGGCGAGCGTGTCGTCCACGTGGCCTGGGCTCGGGTGGCACACGAGGCCGAGCTGCTTGGAGAGAACGATGAGGTGGTTGTCCTCAAAGCGGATGTCGAGCGGAATCTCGGGGTTGGGACGCAGCGGACCCACAGGGACGTCCGGCTCCTCAACAAGGGCGCGCACGCGGTCGCCAAGAAGGACCTTCTCGCTCTTGCTCGTCGCGGGGGTCTCGTTGATGGTAACGGCTCCGTCCTCGATGAGACGGGCGCAGGCGGAGCGGCTCGGCATGCCCTCGCCCGTGGCGAGGAAGGCGTCGAGCCTCATGCCATCGGTCTCGGGCCCCACCAAGAGGTTCATCACGCGCGACGCCACAGGCTCTCTCCTCCCCCGTCCCGGTCGCTGCCATTGGCAGGCTATCGTATCACGGAGCGAAGGCGCCCACAGCGCCTACACGTACGGGAAGAGCGCAACGTCGAGCACGCAGGCAAGGGCCTCGACGGCGCCTGCGGCAAAGAGCAGCGCGACGCGCCAGTCGAGCCCCCAGACGCGCGCGGGGCGACGGTCGCCGCGATCACCGGGAACGACGACGATCCCGACGGCCCCCACAAAGAGGCCAAGCGCACCGCCCGCCATAAGGACGCGCCGCACCACGTCACCGGCCGTCACCGGGGCGCCCGTGACGAGCAGCGCAACAAGAAAGACGGGCGCGCCCAGGCACACGGACGCGAGGGCACCCACGAGGAGTGCCCTCGCGACGGAGAGCGCGGTGTCGAGAAATCGCTTACCCATGCAGATGGCAGGCGCAGAAGTGCCCCGGCGAGACCTCCGCGAGCTGTGGGGTCTCGGTGCGGCAGCGATCGGTCGCAAACGGGCAGCGGTTGCAGAAGCGGCAGCCCTCGGGCGGGTCAACGGGACTCGTGACCTCACCGGTGAGCTTGACGCCGCCGGCCACGCGCTCGGCCTCGGCCACAGGGTCCGGGATGGGCACGGAGGCAAGGAGCGCCTTCGTGTAGGGGTGAGCCGGGTTCTCGCAGAGCTCCTCGGAGGGGCCGATCTCAACGAGCATCCCAAGGTACATGACCGCAATGCGGTCGGAGATGTAGCGCAGCATGGAGAGATCGTGGCTGATGAAGAGCATGGCAAGGTCGCGCTCGCGGCGCAGCTTCACGAGCAGGTTCACGACCTGCGCCTGAATGGAGACGTCGAGGGCGGAGATGGGCTCGTCGAGCACGAGGAACGACGGGTCAACGGCCATGGCGCGGGCTATGCCCACGCGCTGGCGCTGGCCGCCGGAGAACTCATGCGGGAAGCGGCTCGCCTGCTCCTCGTTGAGGCCGACCATGCGCAGGTAGGAGTAGACCATCTTAGTGCGCTCGTCATGGCTCTTGGCGAGGTGGTGCACGTCGATTCCCTCGCCGACGATGTCGGCGACCGTCATGCGCGGGTCAAGGCTCGCAAACGGGTCCTGAAAGACCATCTGCGCCTCGCGACGAAACGCGGTCTTCTCGGCACGGCTCATCTTGGAGATGTCCTTGCCGCGGAAGAGCACCTCGCCTGCCGTGAGGTCATAGAGGCCTAGGACGCATCGGCCACAGGTGGACTTGCCGCAGCCGGACTCGCCGGCAACGCCGAGGGACTCGCCGGGCATGATGTCAAAGGAGACGTCATCGACGGCCTTGAGCTGCGAGCCGTGCCCCATCGGGAAGTACTTGCTCATGTGCTTGACCGAGAGGATCGGCTGCGTGGCAGAATCGCTCATCGGACGCCCCCTTCCTCTTTCGCTGCCTGGATGACCTCGTCAACGCGCGGCGAGCGCTCGTCATGGAGCCAGCAGGAGGCGCGGCGCCCGGAGCCAAAGTCGGTCTCGGGCGGCATGACCTTGGTGCAGGCGTCCATGCGATAGGGGCAGCGCGTGCAGAAGGGGCACCCCGTCGGCGGGTTGATGAGGTCGGGCGGCGTTCCCTGGATGGCGGCGAGCTCGTCCGAGCGAGACTGGTCGACGCGCGGGACGGCCGCGAGCAGGGCCTTGGTGTAGGGGTGGCGCGGATGGGCGAAGATGTCCGCCACCGAGCCGCGCTCCACGATGAGGCCGGAGTACATGACCACCATGTCGCGCGCGATGTCCGCGACGACGCCCATGTCGTGGGTGATCATAATGACCGCGGTGCCGTGGCGGCGCTGCATCTCTCTAATCTCAGAGAGGATCTGGTCCTGGATCGTCACGTCGAGCGCCGTGGTGGGCTCGTCACAGATGAGCAGCTCGGGGTTGCAGGCAAACGCGATGGAAATCATCACGCGCTGGCGCATGCCGCCGGAGAGCTCATGCGGGAACTGCCTGAAGCGGCGCTCGGGCTCGGGGATGCCCACCTCGCGGAGCAGCTCGATGGCGCGCTTCTTTGCCTCCTCCTTGCTGACCTTCTCGTGCGCGAGGATGGCCTCCGTGATCTGCTTGCCCACGCGCGTGGTGGGATCGAGCGCGGAGAGCGCCTCCTGGAAGATCATCGAGGCGGAGCCGCCCTTGTAGCTGCGCCAGTCCTCCTTGGAAAAGGTTGCGGTGTCGCGGCCCTTGAAGACGATGTGGCTCTGGGGGTCCACCACGCCCGGGTCCTTGACCAGGCCCATGATGGCTTTGGCGGAGACCGACTTGCCGCAGCCCGACTCGCCCACGATGGCAAGCGTGCCGCCCGGCTCGAGCGAGAAGGACACGCCGCGCACGGATTGCACCACGCCGGCATAGGTGTGGTAGGAGACCTTGAGGTCCTGGACGTCGAGAAGGACGTCCGCTTCGGACGCCGCGGGGGCGCCCGTCGTCTGGTTCTTCTCGTCCATGGCTACTTCCTCATCCTCGGGTCGAGCGCGTCGCGCAGGCCGTCACCAAAGAGGTTGAAAGCCAAGACGATGAGGCAGAGCACGAGCGCGGGGTAGAACAGCTGGAACGGGTAGATCTGGAGCATCGCCTGTCCGTCTGAGATGAGCGTGCCGAGCGAGATCTCGGGCGCCTTGAGGCCCATGCCGAGGAAGGAGAGGCTTGCCTCGGAGAAGATGTAGGTGGGGATGCTCATGAAGAGGTCGAGCAGCAGGATGGAAAGCGTGTTGGGAATCAGGTGGCGCACGATGATCGTCATCGGCGAGGCGCCAAGGCACTGGGCCGCCGCCACGTAGTCGCTCTCGCGCAGCCCCTTGACGAGACCGCGCACCTGGCGCGCCGTGTCCATCCAGCTCGTGATGCACATTGCCAGGAGCAGCGCCCCCATGTTGTTGCCCGCGACCATCATGATGAGAAGCGAGATGAGCAGGCTGGGAACGGAGCTCACGACCTCGATGACGCGCATGAGGACCTCGTCTACGATGCCGCCGAAGTAGGCCATGGCGGCGCCGCAGATGGAGCCAACGACGATCTGTACCATGGCGCACGCGATGGCAACGATGAGCGAGACGCGAGCGCCCACCCACACGCGGGTCCAGAGGTCGCGACCAAGGGCATCCGTGCCAAACCAATAGGAGCCGGAGGGCTCCTGATTGGTGACCAGGGAGTCCATGAGATAGGCGTCGTGCCCGGACGTCATGGGGGCAAAGATCACGAGCACCACAAAGAGGCCAAGGACCACGAGGGCCGCAACGGCGAGCGGGTTCTTCTTGAAGCGGCGCCAGGCATCGGACCAATAGGATACGGGCGGGCGCATGTTGCCCTCGAGGTCGGCCTCGCTGATGCCGCGCGTGACGAAGTCCTCCGCAACGAGCGAGACGTCCTGGGGGACATGTCCCAGCGGGTCGACGGCGTAGCTCACCGCACGCTTGAGCTTGTCTTTCATGTCCCTCCTATCGGCTCGTCTTGCCGGCCAGCTGAATGCGCGGGTCGACCACGTGGTAGAGAATGTCGGTCAGGAAGATGACCACCATATACATGGCGGCAATGAACACGGTGAAGCCCATGACCATCGTGACGTCACGACCGGAGATTGCCTGGATGTAGTAGCGGCCAAGACCGGGAATGGCAAAGATCGTCTCGATGTAGAACGAGCCGGTGAGGCACATGGCGATGGTCATCGGGAGCTTGGTCACAATGGGGATGGCCGCGTTCCTGATCATGTGACGGCGCACGATCTGTCCCTTCGAGAGACCACGGGCCTCGGCGGCGAGGATGTAGTCCTGTCCAAGGACGTCGGACATGGAGGCCTTAAGCAGGCGCGCGTACATGGCCATGTAGCCAAAGCTGCCCGCAAGCGTGGGCAGGACGGTGTACTCCCACCCACCGAACATGAGCTCGTCGCCCGAGGGCCAGCCGATGACCGGGAACAACCCCAGCGTTCCGGCAAAGACCTGCTGCAACAGGAGGCCAAACACAAGGGTCGGCACGCTCACCATCAGGATGGAGAACGCGATGATCCCGTAGTCCACCCAGGTGTTCTTTCTCACCGTGGCTATGACGCCGAGGATGAGCCCAATGCCCACGCCGAGGATGACCTGCTGGAAGCCAAGGCGCAGCGAGATGGGGCCCTTCTCGGCGATGACGCTCTGAACGGTCTGGCCCGGAAAGACGATCGACTCGCCGAAGTCGCCCACGATGAGGCCCTTCATGGTGATGACGTAGCGCTCCGGGGCCGGCTTGTCGAGGCCGTAGCGCGCGTAGACGCGCGCGGCCACGTCCTCAGGCAGGCGCGCGGTGCGCTCGGTGAGCGCGTCACCGGGCACCGCAGCCAGCATGAAGAAGGTGGCGGTCGCCACGATGAACAGCATGACGATCATCGTGACGAACCGCTTGAGTGCGTACTTGACCATGCCTTACGCCTTACCCGAGATGTAGGCGCGGGAGACCTCGAGGCCGTTGCCAAACTGCGGAAACGACATGTCCATGACATAGGGCTGCGTGAAGTTGTGGCGGACGGTGTAGTAGACGGGCGCGATGCCGGCGTTCTCAATGATGTTCTGCTCCATCTTCTGATAGACGGCGGTGCGCTCGGCGGAGTCGGACATGGTCTTGAGGGACTCGTACATCTCGTCGTACTCGGCGTTGGAGTAGCCTCCCATGAACTTGGCGTAGCCGGAGTTGGTGGCAAAGAGGTCGAAGTAGGAGATGGGGTCGGAGAAGTCGGCGTTCCAGCCCATGAGGTAGAAGTCGTAGTTGTTGGAGTCACGCTCGGCGACGAAGTTGGCCGTCTCGGACTGGGCGTTGATGTTGACGGTCACGCCCACGCCCGCGCTGATCTGCTGGGCGAGCCACTCGGTGGTGTTCTTCGACTGCGTGTTCTGCTGCTGAGTGAGGATGAGAAGCTCAACGCCGGAGACGTCATCGGAGCCGGTGACCTCCTTCACGCCCTCCTTGAAGAGCGCCTGGCACTTCTCGGGCGTGTCGTACTGCTCGAGAAGGGCGAGCAGGGGCTCCTCGTAGGTGGAGCGATACTCCTCGTCACCGGAGAGGATGCCGCCCGGGATGAGGCCGTAGGCGGGAAGGTTGAGGCCAGAGAGCGCGGTGTTGTTGAAGTCCTCGCGGTTGAAGCAGCAGGAGATGGCGAGGCAGCACTTGACGTTGTTCATGAGGCCGGAGGGGCCGCCGGTGTGGTGGTTGAAGGCGAGGTAGTCGGAGCCCACGTCGGTCTTCTTGTTGTAGACGAGCTGGCCCTGGTCGGCGAGCTTGGCCCACTGGGTGACGTACTCGGAGGTGCAGTCGACGGAGTCGAGCTCCTTGGAGGAGAGCAGCTGGGAGCGCGTGGCGTCCTCGGTGACGATGGTGTAGGTCAGCTTCTGGAGCTTGACGTTATCCTTGTCCCAGTAGTGCTCGTTGGGCTCGAGGACGATCGAGTTCTCGAGGGTGCGAGAGGTGATCTTGAACGGGCCACTATAGACCTGCTTCTCCCAGTCATTGGACATGGTGTCCGCGTACTGGTCGATGAGGTCCATGCGCACCGGGTCAAAGCAGACGTTGGAGAGCTTGGCCAGGAAGAACGGAATGGGGTTGGCAAGCCTGATCTCAAGCGTCTTGTCGTCGAGGGCGGAAACGGCAATGTCCTCGGCAGCGCCCTCGCCGTTCATATATGCGGCGGCACCGGCGATGTCCTCGGCGAGGAAGGCGTAGGAGAAGCCGTTGTCCGGGTTGCAGAGACGAAGGATCGAGTCCACGTAGTGCTGGGCGATGACGGGCTGACCGTCGGACCAGCCATTGTCGCGCAGATAGAAGGTGTAGGTGAGACCGTCATCGGTGACCTCGTAGTCCTCGCAGCCGGCGGGCTCCACGTGATCAATGCCGTCCTCGTCCGTGAAGGTGCGGAACAGGCCCTCGTTGAGCTCGGAGAGGACCTCGAACTCGTTCTCGTTGCGGATGTCGTTGACGTCGAGCGTCTGGAGGTCGTTCAGCTCGACGAGGTTCATCTCCTGGACCTCGTCCGGGGTGCCGTCTCCGGCAGGGGCGGCACTGCCCTGGGACTGATCGTCGTTGCCGCCGCCACCGCAGGCCGCGAGGCCGGCAAGCGTGGCGATGCCGGCAGAGCCGGCGAGAAGCGCACGACGAGAGACTGCGAAGTTCTGCATGGACATAGCGTTTCCTCCCCCTTTGGGTGGTACGGGTAACCGTGCGCCCCACAACATGTGGTGCGCAATGGGACAAAACGATTGTCTACAACGGTTGTTACAGAAGGGTTTCATTCAGGGCAACGGAGCAAAACAGCACGTGAACGAACCATCGGATAATCCCTCACCGAGTGTACGAAATAACGCTGGTTTTCTCAAAAAGGGCCCTTCTCTCGCGTTCCTTAACTGCTGAAACACGGGCGAGAAGGGCGTTGTTTCGAAAACTGGCACCGAATTTCGTACACTCGGCGCACGAGAGGTCATCCAGAAGCGTCAGGCAGAGGGCTCGACGTTGCGCGCACGCTCCATTTGTGCGTCCCAACGCCACCAGAGCACCAGGGCAACGAGCACCCCGCAGGTTACGAAGACGTCCGCCACGTTGAAGATGGCAAAGTTCATGAAGGTGGTCTTAAAGAAGTCCGTGACGGCGCCAAATGCAACGCGATCGATGGCGTTTCCGATTCCGCCGCCTGCGACACAGGCAACGGTTGCAAGAAGCGAGAGCGGCACATCCTGGCGCCGCCAGGCAACCCAGAGGCCAATGCCGCAGATAGCGGCTGCGATGAGCACAAAGACGGGGCCCGCGCCCTCCCCCAGCGAGAAGGCGGCGCCCGTGTTGAACGTCAGCGAGAGGTCCATCACGCCCGGGATGAGCGTTACGGGCTCGCCGGGCACAAGCTCGGCGCGCGCCGCGACCTTGCTCAGCTGGTCAAGGACTACGACCGCAGCCGCAACCAGCACAAAGAGCACGGTCCGTGCCACGCGCGAGGGCGTCCGGACGAAATCTTGGTTGAGACCGTCCGGAGCCCTCCCGTATTTCTCGGCAGCTCTGACCACCCGTTACTCCTCCAGAGCCAACACGGCGTCGTGGCAGCGCGGGCAGAGGCCGTCCTCGCCAAGCTCTCGGAAGTTCCAGCAGCGCGGGCACTTCTCGCCGCGTGCGGGCTCCACGGTGCAGGCAAGCTCATCTCCCTGGGCAAGAAGGACCTCGGAGCATACGAACGGCTCAGCAAGGTCGCAGCCCAGCTCGCCGGCCAGAAGCGCGTGCAGCTCCGCAGGCGCCGTCAGCGTGGCGCGGGCGGCCTGCGTGGTCTTCTCGGCGAGCGTACCGTCGGCGATGGCGGTCTCGTAGGCCTTGGTGAAGGCGGCGCGGGCCTCAACCACGGCGTCATAGGCGGCAAGGTAGGGCTCGTAGACCTCGGCGGGCCAGGGGGCCTGGTACCAGTCGAGAAGGGCGGCGTACTCCTGGCCGTCGCGCAGGGACTCCGGGAGGTAGCTCATGGCCTCGTCGGTGGTGTAGACGAGGATGGGCTGGAGGTCGTGAACAAGCATCGAGAGGATCTGTGCCCAGACGGTGAGGGCGCTTCGACGCTCGAAGCTGTTCTTCTCGCCACAGTAGACGCGGTCCTTGGTGGCGTTGAGGTAGCCGTTGGAGAGCTCCGTGATCACGTAGTCGTAGAGGGTGCGGTAGACCACGTTGAAGCGGTATGACTCGTAGGCGGCGCTCACCTGGTCGTGAACCTGGCAGAGGCGCGCGAGCGTGAGCTTGTCGTACGGGAGGAGCTCGTCCACGGGCACCGCGTCGGTCGCCGGGTCAAACTGGCCCTCGATCTCACCCAGAAGGAAGCGCAGGGTGTTGCGGAAGCGGCGGTAGGCCTCGCCCACGTGATCGAGAATCGTGCCGTCGCAGGGGATGTCGTTGGAGGTGTCGACGGAGGTGACCCACAGGCGCAGGATGTCAGCGCCGCGAGTGTCGCACTCGGCGTTGGGGTCGATGACGTTGCCCAGGGACTTGGACATCTTCCGCCCCTGGCCGTCGAGCGTGAAGCCCTGGGAGACCACGGACTTGTACGGCGCCACGCCGTAGGCGCCCACGGAGGTCATGAGCGAGCTCATGAACCAGCCGCGGTGCTGGTCGGAACCCTCGAGGTACATGTCAGCCGGGAACGTGAGGTTGTCGCGGTGGCGGCAGACGGCGGTGTGGGAGACGCCGGAATCCCACCAGACGTCGAGAATGTCCTTGTTTGCCTTGAGGTGGTGAGAGCCGCACTTGGGGCAGACGCACGACTGCCCGAGGTAGCTCGCGGGGTCATCGGTGAACCAGGCGTCGGAGCCCTTGCTCCGGAAGAGCTCGATCACGGCGTCGAGCGTGTCGTCGTTCATGACGGTCTCGCCGCAGTCCTGGCACGTGAAGGCCGGGATGGGCACGCCCCAGTTACGCTGGCGGCTGATGCACCAGTCCGGGCGACCCTCAACCATCGAGCCGATGCGCTTGATGGCGTGGCCGGGGTAGAACTTGACCTTCGAGAGCTCCTCGAGCGCTTGCTCGCGAAGGCTCTTTCCTTCGCGCAGGGGCTTGTCCATCGAGACGAACCACTGGCTCGTGGCGCGGAAGATGACAGGCTCCTTGCAGCGCCAGCAGTGCGGGTAGCTGTGGTTGATGTCCTCGTGGAGAATCAGCGTGCCTCGCTCGCGCAGCCACTCGATGATCTTGGGGTTGGCCTCGTTCACCTCCATGCCGGACCACGGACCGCCTGCGCCCATGCCGTCACCCACAAAGAAGCGGCCGTCGTCGTCCACGGGCATGACCGTGGGGATGCCGAACTTCTGACCGGCGAGGTAGTCGTCCACGCCGTGGCCGGGAGCGCAGTGGACGATGCCCGTGCCGTCGTCGAGGGTGACGTAATCGGCGTAGATGAACTCGCCCGTCTCGCCCTGGTCGCCAAAGATCGGCTGCTTGTAGCGGTTGTGCGCGAGGGTCTCGCCGGTGGCGCGCCACGGCTCGCCGTCCTCGCCGCGCACGAGCTCAAGCTCGCCGTAGCCAAACTTGGCGGCGCAGCGCTCAGCGAGCGCCTCGGCCACGATCTCGGCGCGCCCGTCGTGGACGAGCGCCACGTAGGTTGCCTCGGGGTGGCAGATCACGGCGTCGTCAGCGGGGAGGGTCCACGGCGTGGTGGTCCAGATGTCCACGAAGAGCTTGCCGGCCCAGGCCTCCAGGCCCTCCGGCACGGTGGTCATCTCAAAGCGAACGAAGATGGCGGGGCTGACCTCGTCGCCGTACTCGATCTCCGCCTCGGCGAGGGCCGTGTGGCAGTGAGAGCACCAGTGAACGGGCTTAGAGCCCTGCGTGATGGCTCCGGCGTCAAAGATTGCCTTGAAGATCTCAACGTCCGTGGCGTCGTAGTCGTTCACGTAGGTGAGGTAGGGGTTGTCCCACTCGCCCAGCACGCCCAGGCGCTTGAAGCCCTGGCGCTGGGTGTCCACCTGCTCGACGGCCATCTTGCGGCAGAGCTCGCGGATCTTCTCGGTGGGAAGCTGGTTGAACTTCTCCGTGCCGAGCATGGTCTCGACCTTGTGCTCGATGGGCTGGCCGTGGCAGTCCCAGCCGGGAACGTACGGCGTCTGATAGCCGCGCATGGACCAGTAGCGGTTGATGATGTCCTTGGAGATCTTGTTCTGCGCGTGGCCGAGGTGGATGGGGCCGTTGGCATACGGGGGGCCGTCGTGAAGGACGAACTTCTCGTGCCCCTCGTTCTTGGCGATCATCTGCTCGTAGACGTGGTTCTCCTCCCACATGGCCAGGCGCTTGGGCTCGTTCTGGGCCAGGCTGGCGCGCATGGGAAAGCCCGTGCTCGGCAGGTTGGTCGT
>DXAB01000041.1 GCA_019117265.1 Candidatus Olsenella pullicola | reverse complement strand
GTGCTGCCGGTGTGCGCCCGGTATGAGGCCCTGGACGCACAGTTAATGACCGCGTCGGCCTCGCCGGAGCCGTGCACGGCGCCCGCCATGAACGGCGAGTCCTCCACCATGTTGGCAAAGACCACGAACTTGGCCGCGCCATAGCAGTCAATGTCCTGCGTGCGGCGCGCGCACTCGAGGATCGTCTCGGCGGAGAGCAGCACGGCGTCCATGTTGATGCCCGCGCGCGTGGACGCGATGTTGAGCGAGGAGCACACGCGCTCGGTGGTGGCAAGGGCCTCGGGGACGCTCGCGATGAGGCGGCGGTCCGTGGCGCCCATGCCCTTCTGCACGAGGGCGGAGAAGCCGCCCATGAAGTCGATGCCCAGGGTCTCGGCCGCGCGGTCCATGGCGTGCGCGAGCGGGGAGAGGTCCTCGTCAGGGCAGCCGGCGGCGATCTGTGCGATCGGCGTCACGGAGACGCGCTTGTTTGCGATGGGGATGCCGTACTCGGCCTGCAGGTCGTCCGCGGTCTCGACGAGGTGCTCGGCCGTGTGCGTGATGCGGTCGTAGACCTTGTCGCACATGCGGCCCATGTCCTCGTCCGCGCAGCCGGCGAGTGAGATGCCCATCGTGATGGTTCGGAGGTCGAGGTTCTGCTCGGAGACCATCGAGAGGGTCTCGGCCACTTCCTGCGGTGTGATGTCCATGGGCGCCTTTCTCACGCGGGCCTGTGCGGCCACCCATTATACGGGACCCGTCATGACGATGGTGTCACGGCAGCGGGATGAGCGCGTCCATGTGGAAGATGTCGTCGTGGGACCCCACCGAGAAAGAGCCGCCGAGCCCCTCCACGATCATCTTCATGGAGCGCACGCCAAAGCCGTGGTTGAGCTGGTCGCCCTTGCTCGTGACGGGCATTCCGTCCTCATCGAAGCGGGCGTTTCCGTCAAAGTAGTTCTCCACGTGGACTGACACCATGTCGCCTGCGCGTCGCACCACAAGCCCGATGCTGCGGCGCTCTGGGTCATTGAGCCGCTCCACTGCCTCGATGGCGTTGTCAAGCGCGTTGCCGAAGAGGGAGTACAGCTCGACGGGCTCCACAAAGCCCAGCGACTCGCCGTCCGCGATGCAGGAGAGCGTGATGCCTCGCCGCTGGCAGGTAAGGCTCTTCTCGGTGAGGATGGTGTCCAGGGCGTCGTTCCCCGTGCGAACGGCTGAGTCGTAGACGTCCACGCCGCGAGAGAGGTCGGCGAGCACGCGACCGTCCACCACCGCACCCCCGCTCGAGAGCTCGCGGATCTGGTGCTTGATGTCATGAAACTTGAGGTTGATGGCCTCGATGTTCTCACGGCTCATCTGGTATTGGCGCGCCTCCGTGGCGCGCAGACGCTCGAGGGCAGCCATGTTCATTTGGAGGCGCCGGGTGTAGACGATCTCAAACGACGAGTACATGAGGTAGACGCAGAGCAGCACGTATGCCCAGCTCAAGATCACGGGGTAGCGCATGGGGACCTCAAACATCGCGACGTCCTTGATGACGAGGTCGAGCACCATGTTGACGAGAACCACGAGCGCGGCCGTGACAACCATTACGGGTTGGGAGATCTGCAGCAGGCCGCTCTTCTCGATTTTTCTAATGAGCAGCAGGTAGCAGGCCGCATAGACAACCGCGGCAAAGAGCCAGTGCCTGAGCGAGCTCTCCACAAGTGACAGCGCTGAGCCGTCGGCCGAGACCAGAATGACCACGGCGCGCTCCACAGAGGACGAGAGGTTCTCCAGGAGGTAGGCCATCGAGCAGCAGAAGAGCGAGGTCCACAGCGAGCACCTAAACAGGCACAGCTGCACTGCCACAAGAAACACCAGCACGCTCACAAACATGAGGATTGCCGAGAAGAACGAGAGGTCGTCGGTCAGGGTGGGAAAGACGGAGAAACCGAGCGCCCCTACCAGGCCGATGGTCGTGGCCAGAAGGACCGCCGCACCTGTGACGCGCGCGGCAAAGTGGTCCCGGTGCGGCAGGGTGTGCGAGAAGAGCCACATGGCGATGGCGAGCTTGAAGATCGAGTAGACGGAGAGAACGGTGGTGTTCACGGCAATCAGATGCTCCCGCCCAGAAACTCGGTGATGGTCTCAACGGCCTCGCGCTTTCGCGAGCGCGAGAAGTACAGCGTCTCTCCGCTCTTAAGCAGCAGCGCGGGGCCCTTCACGGAGCGGATGTGGTTCATGTTGACGAGGCAACTGTTTGAGATGCGCACGAAGGGACCGCCGGCGACCTGCTCCTCAAAGGCAACGAGGCTGCCATAGACCACAAACGGGTCCTTCTCGCCGTAGAGGCGGTAGGTGAGGTCGTGCTTGCTCACCTCGACGTACTCGATGTCAGAGAGCTGGATCACCCGCAGGCCGTCACGCGTGGAGATGGCAATGGAGCGCCCGGCATTGCGGTGGATGTGGCGCATTGCCTTGTCCATGCGCATGCGGAAGTTGAAGTAGGTGACCGGCTTGACAATGAAGTCGAGCGCGTTCACCTCATAGCCGCGCACGGCGTACTGGGCGAGGTTGGTCACAAAGATGATGGGCGTCTCGTCATCGTAGGTGCGCAGGAGCCGCGCCGCCTCCATACCGTTGATGCCCGGCATCTGGATGTCCATGAACACGAGGTCAAAGCGCTGACGGCACATCTCAAAGTCGATGGCGTTGCCAAAGCGCGTGATCTCAAACTCCTCCGAGCGCTCCTGCGAGTAGCGCTCGATAAAGGCGGCAAGCGCGTCCGCGGCGTCGCGCTCGTCCTCAACGAGTGCAAGCTGATACATGGTTCCCCTTTCCCCTAACAAGCATTCTATCAGGCGTTTATTGCGTCGGGATGCCCCTTGCGGGGTAAGAGGTGCAAACCGTGCGGCGAGAAGGACGGCTTATGCGGAAGGGGAGAAACGCGGCCGCCGGCCTACTTAAATCGGGGACGAAAGGCGTAAGTGTGGACCATCCGACAAGGGAGGAAACATGGCAAACATTACGCGCAAGAACTTCCTGGCCGCCTCTGCGGTCACGGCGGGGCTGATCGGCCTTGCCGGCTGCGACACGACGGGAGAAGGCGCCGGCGGCGGCTCCGACCCGCTGGCAGCGCCGGCGGCGGACGCCTATCCCATTGACCCGGACGGCGAGGACGTTGAGGCCAAGTGGACGAGCGAGGCCAGCCGCAAGGACAAGTGGACCAAGGTCACCAACCCCGACGGCGGCGCCGAGCTGGGCGTCATGGACACCGCGAAGATCATCCAGGTGAACGGCTACGCGTTCAAGGACCTCAACGGCAACGGCAAGCTCGACCTCTATGAGGACTGGCGCCAGCCGGCGGCAGACCGCGCGGCGTCGCTCGCCTCGTCGCTCACCGCCGAGGAGTGCGTGCCCCTCATGTTCCACGGCGACTTCTCGCTCGCCGCGGCCGAGGTCGACGAGGACCAGGCGGCCAACCTCGACAAGGGCCAGCGCGCGGGCGTCATTCGTGGCGGCGGCGACGCGGACTCCTATCCCACCGCCGTTGACTGGACCAACGACCTCCAGTCTCGCTGCGAGGCCGGCCCCTACGGCATCCCGTACTGGAACTCCACCGACCCGTACATGTTCCACAACATTCCCGACGACCTCACCATCGCCGCCACCTTTGACCCGGAGGTTGCCAGGAAGGCCGCCGACTACGTCTCTCGCGGCTGGCGCGCCGTGGGCATCACCTGCGACCTGGGCCCGCAGCTCGACGTCTCGAGCACCCCGGTCTACTCGCGCTTCTCGGGCACCTTTGGCGAGGACCCCGCACTCAACCGCGATCTTGGCCGCGCCTACGTTGACGGTCTCCAGTCTACCTACGACGAGGACGGAAATGACCTCGGCTGGGGCAAGAACTCCGTCATGGGCATGATGAAGCACTACCCGAGCGACGGCGCCTGCGAGGGAGGCCGCAACTCCCACAACGTCACCGGCAAGTACGCCGTCTACCCCAATGACGGCCTGGGCATGGGCCTGATTCCGTTCATTGACGGCGCCGTGCACCTTGACGGCAAGACCGAGACCATCGGTTCCGTGATGCCCTACTACGCCATTCCGTACACCGAGGACGAGCGCTACGGCGAGAACGTGGCCGCCGCCTACAACGGCTACGTGCTCGGCATCCTGCGCAATGCCGGCTGGGACGGCGTGATCTGCACCGACTGGCAGATCTCCCAGGAGACCTACTTTGACGGTGCCTTCCCCGGCAGGCACTTTGGCGTTGACGACCTCACGCCCGTTGAGCGCCTTGCCAAGGGCTACCTCGCCGGTACCGACGAGTTTGGCGGCGAGTTTCAGTACGAGCAGGGCCTCGAGGCCCTCAAGCTCCTGCAAGAGGAGCTCGGCGAGGACGGTGCCCTCGAGCGCGTCCAGGCCTCCGCGCGTCGCCTTTTCAAGGCGGAGCTCGACCTTGGCCTCTTTGAGAACCCCTACGTCGACCGCGACACCGCAGCAGCCTACTTCGAGGACACCTCTATTGACGACTGGAGCGCCGAGATCCTGCCCAAGTGCGTGGTCATGCTCAAGAACGCGGGCGGCGTCATCTCCGAGCGCGGCGAGAAGCCCACGGTCTACGTGCCGATGGAGTACACGGCGCCCACGTCCGGCGGCGGCTTCGGCGGCTTCGGCGGCCCTGGCGGCCCGTTCGGTGGCGGCGAGCCCACGCCCGGCTCGTGGGACCTCCCCGTTGACCAGGCCGTTCTCGAGGAGCACTTCACGCTCGTGACCGACACGCTGGGCGAGCCCACCGCCGACGACGGCGGCTATGCCGAGACCGACATCGTACGCGCGAGTGCCGATGAGATCGCGGCATGCGACATGGTCCTCGTCTTCGCAAGCGGCCCGACCATGGGCGAGGGCAGCCGCACCAACGAGGACGGCACCGTCACCTACCTGCCCATGAACCTGCAGTACAACTCCTACACGGCCGACGGCCCCAACGTGCGCCAGACCTCCATCGCCGGTGACACGCTCGAGGACGGCTCCAAGGAGAACCGCAGCTACTACGGCCAGACCAACGAGGGCAACACCACCGAGCTCGAAAAGATCCTCTCCACCGCCGAGTCCGCCGGCGAGACGCCCGTCGTCGTGGCGATGTCCTCCGGCAACCCGATGATCTTCTCGGAGTTTGAGGACAAGGTCGACGTCATCCTCTACACGCCCAACGCCACGGACCCCGCCTCCATTGCCAAGATCGTGGCGGGCGAGATCGAGCCCTCCGGCCTGCTCCCGTACCAGATGCCCAAGGACATGGACACCGTTGAGGCCAACGACGAGGACGCCCCGCGCGACTGCGAGCCCTACGTCGACTCCGAGGGCAACGAGTACGACTTTGCCTTCGGCCTCAACTGGGCCGGCGTCATCTCCGACGAGCGCGTTGCCACCTACAAGGTGGACCCGCTCACCACGCTGGAGACCGCGGAGCTCTAATGCCGCGCTCCACTGAGTAGCTCCGCAAAGTGAGGCTCTTCTCGCCACGCCGCGCCGCGGGCGAGAAGAGCCTCGATGAACGAAGGGTATTGTCATGAAGAAGATAGAGTTTGTCGCTCTTGCCGCCGCTACCATGCTCGCGCTCCCGCTGACGCTGGGCGGCTGCAACGGCACCACCTCCGACACGCCCGCCACGGGCGGCTCCACCGAGGAGCAGTCCTCAAGCGACTTTGACGCCGCGGCATTCTACACCGGCCAGTGGCGCGCCTCCGTTGAGACGAGCGGCAACAGCGTCTACGGCAACGTCTCTGGCACCGAGCCCATGCTCGACGTCATCTGCAACGAGGACGGCACCTGCTCTGTCGAGCCCGTTGAAGGCCACGAGGACCTGCTCACCGCCGAGGGCACCTGGGAGGGCACCGAGTCTCAGCTCACGCTCAGCGTTGACGGCAAGGAGATCGTGATCGACGTCGTCAGCGATACAGCTCTTGAGGGCAATCCCACCGACTTTGGCATCGAGGGCTTTGACACGCTCGACTTTGTCCTCTGGTAACGCTGTCGGGACGCGCGGCGGCTTGTAAACCTGGCAGGTAGTGGTTGTTGAGAAAGGTTATAGGTTAATAAGGCGTTCTACAACTTTTTCTAGCAATCACTGCCTGCTAGGTTTCCTGTCATGCGTTGTGACACTCAGCTCTGATGCCGGTGTCAATCCAGGTCACGACGGCTCGGCGAGAAGGACGTTGAGGTAGAACACCCCGTCCTGAGCTCCGGCGTGAAGAGATCCCCCGTAGCGCTGCGTGATGGCGCGCATGGAGCGCGTGCCAAACCCGTGGTTGGCCCCGTCGGCCTTGCTCGTCTGCGGCAGCCCGTCCGCCGAGAAGCGCGGAGCCCGCGCGAAGTAGTTCTCCACGCTCACGGCCACCATCTTGCCCGCGCGCCGCACGGAGAGCGTGATGGTGCGCCGCTCGGGGTCGTCCACCTGGCGCACCGCCTCGATGGCGTTGTCGAGCGCGTTGCCAAAGAGCGCGTAGATGTCCGCCGGCGCCATGAAGCCGAGCGCCGCGCCGTTGGCGATGACCGTGAGCACGATGCCCTCGCCGGAGCACATGAGGCTCTTCTCGGTGAGGATGGTGTCCAGGGCCTCGTTGCCGGTCTCCACCACGGAATCGTAGACGTTGACCTCGCGCTCGATGTCCGCGAGCACGGCGCCATCCACCACGGCGCCACTGTCGGCGAGGCGGCGGATCTGGTGGCGGATGTCGTGACACTTGATGTTGATTGCCTCGATGTTCTCGCGACTCAGACGATACTGGCGCTCGCGCTCGGCGAGCAGGCGCTCGGTTTCGGCTCGCTCGTCATCGGCATGCTTGGCGTAGAGCAGCTCGTACTCCGCAAAGAGCACGAAGACGCAGACGAGCGGGTGGATGAGGCGCAGCAGGATGAGGTAGCGGAAGGGGATGCCCACCATGGCAAGCCCCTTGATGATGAGGTCAAGGCCTATGACCACGATCACCACCGTGGCAAACATCGAGAGCATCATGCGGTTCTCGACGTCAAGAAGACCGCGCAGCGTGACGCGACGGACAAAGAGCCAGTAGCCGGCAAGGTAGACCACGGTCGGCACGCAAAGCGCAACGATGGTGGAGATGGGCTCGTCCAGCTGGGCGCTCGCCCTGCCCGTGATGGACATGCGCAGGAGCTCGATGGTTCCGCTCACGATGTTCTGCAGCGTGTAGCCCGCGGTGGCGCAGAAGAGCGCCGTCCACGGCCTCACGTCAAAGACAAAGAGCACCGCCCCAACAAACACGGCGAGAAGCGCGGAGAAGACCACGAACGTCTCAAAGACGCCAAGACCCGTGACCAGTCCCGCTGCGAGCGGAATGATGGCGATGCCCAAAAGGACGAGAAGCGCCGCCGTTCCGCGCGCGGCAAAGTGCCGCCTGCGCGGCAGTCGGCAGGAGAGCAGCAAAATGGGAACGAGCAGCTGCACGAGCGGCTCGATGGACCACCACCTGGTAAGAAACTCCCTCATGCGCGTCCTTATCGCCGGCTGCCAAGGTAGTCTGTGACAGCGTCCATGACCTCGCGTTTTCTGGTGCGTGAGATGGGAAGCGTCACTCCGGTGGACATCTGCATGCCCTGGGGGCGCACGAGCACGATCTTGTCCATGTTGGCAACACAGCTCTTGGAGATGCGGATGACGGGCGCGCCCGAGAGCTCGTCCTCAAGCTGGCCGAGCGAGCCGCGCGCCTCGAGGCTGCTGCCGTCCTCCAGATGGTAGGTGAGACGATGCCCCGTCACCTCAACGTAGACGAGCTGCGAGAAGGGCACCACGCGCACGCCGTCGTCGGTGGGCACCATCACGGTGCGGCCCACGTTCTGGCGGATGGCGCGTAGCGCACGGTCAAGGTTCATGGAGAGGTTTCCCCAGTTCACGGGCTTGATGATAAAGCCCGTGGCACCCACCTCGTAGCCCTTGACGGCGTATTTCGCGAGGTTGGTCACAAAGATGATGGGCGTGGCCTCGTCGTAGACGCGCAGGAGCTGCGCCGCCTCCATGCCACTGATGCCCGGCAGGTCGATGTCGAGAAGAACGAGGTCATAGGGGCTCTTGTCGGAGAGCATCTCCATGGCTGACTTGAGCCAGGTGATCTGGAACGTCTCGCCACGGGTGTCCCCGTAGCGGCGGACGTATTCCGTGAGACGCTGGGCCTCGGCGGGCTCGTCCTCGACGATGAGAGCGCGAATCATGTCTTTCCTCCCTTGGCTGCGAGCGGTGCCGCAACCATTCCCAGATAAAGCATACCGTTTGACGCTCACGGGCGTTCTGTGACCGCCCGCCGGTCAAAAACGACGGACGGTGCATCCGTTTGGCGCGCCTGCGCGACCGACGGGACGCAAATTGCGCGCTTCAGGCCAAAGGGAAAAGCAGCGAGCTGCTACGCGTTTGAATGATGATACGCAAGTTTGCGTGGAGCTCCACGCTAGAAAGGGAGGAAGGTAGACATGAAGAAAGAGGTTCTTATCGTTGGTGCGCTTGCGTGCGCGCTGAGCCTGCCGCTCATGGGGTGCAACTCCACGCCGGCAGCCTCCGGCAACGGCGGCGGCTCGTCCCAGGGGGAGACCGGGGACTTTGACGCCGTCGAGGCCTATTGGGGCCAGTGGCGCGGCTCGGTCGAGATCACCGGAGAGTCCATTTACGGAAGCACGAGCGGCAACGAGCAGATGCTCGACATCAACCTTGCACAGGACGGGACCTGCACCGTGGAGCCGCTTGAGGCCCACGCTGACCTCCTCACTGACGAGGGTACCTGGGAGGGCACCGAGAGCGAGATCGTCCTGCACCTCTCGAGCGGCGACATCACCCTGACGGTGGTCGACTCCAACGCCCTCGAGGGCAATGCCGCCGACTTTGACATCGCCGACTTCGAGAAGATCAACTTCGCGTTCTACGGCTAGGCGGTGCGGTCGCTACTGCACGGGAGAGGGGGAGCGTCCCCTCAAGAAGGAAATAGTCTGTAAAGGAGACAAGATGAGCAGTATCTCTCGTAGGAACTTCCTCGCGGCGTCTGCCGTGACGGCTGGTCTCGTGGGTCTTGCTGGCTGTGATAACGGCACCGTTTCCACCGACCCTGGCTCCTCCGACCCTGGTTCTGGCGAGGAGGCCGCCCCCTCCGCCGACAGCTATCCCATCGACCCCGACGGCGAGGACGTTGAGCCCAAGTGGACGAGCGAGAAGCTCCGTGACGGCTGGACCCGCGTCACCCAGGAGGGTGGCGCCGAGCTGGGCGTCATGGATACCGCCAAGATCATCCAGGTGGGCGGCTACGCGTTCCGTGACATGAACGGCAACGGCAAGCTGGACCTCTACGAGGACTGGCGCCAGAGCGCGGACGACCGCGCGGCGGCGCTGGCGGCGGCGCTTCCCGCCGAGGAGTGCATCAAGCTCATGTGGCACGGCGGGGACACCTCGATGGGCGGTGGCCCGGGCGCGGAGGCGAGCGAGGAGACCGAGAAGTACGACCTCGTCAAGGCCGGTTCGCGCGCGGGCGTTTCTCGCCTCTCCTCTGACCTCGAGTCCTACGCTTCCGACATTACCTGGATCAATGAGGTCCAGGAGATCTGCGAGCAGAGCGAGTGGGGCATCCCCTATCTCAACTCCACCGACCAGTACCAGCTCTTCGGCCTGCCCGACAACCTTGCCATTGTGGCTGCCATGGACAAGGACGTCTGGCGCAAGGCGGGCATGTGGCTCGGCCGTGCGTGGCACGCCACCGGCGTGCGCTGCCTGCTCGGCCCCCAGATTGACGTCTACTCCCAGCCGCTCGGCTGCCGCTTCTCCGGCTCCCTTGGCGAGGATCCCGCGCTCAACCGCGACTTCACGCAGGCGTTCTCCGCGGGCCTGCAGTCCACGTGGGGCGACGATGACGCCACCGACGACCAGGGCTGGGGCAAGGACTCCGTTGCCGCGATGCTCAAGCACTACGTGGGCGAGGGCTCGGTTGAGGGCGGCCGCAACGACCACGCCGATCCCGGTCGCTACAACGTCTTCCCGGGCGACAACTTCAACGCGCACCTCATCCCGTTCCTTGACGGTGGCATGCACCTCGATTCTGTGACGGGGCAGATGGACGCCGTCATGCCCTGCTACGGCGTTGCCTACGACGAGGACGAGAAGTACGGCGAGAACGTGGGCTGCGGCTACAACAAGAAGGTCCTCGACATCCTGCGCAACGCCGGCTGGGACGGCATGTACTGCACCGACTGGGGCATCATCAACCAGCAGACCTTCGGCGTGGGCGACCTTACCGAGGCCGAGCGCTACGAGAAGATGATCAACGCCGGCATCGACCAGTACGGTGGCTCCTTCATGTACGACACCGGCATGGAGGCCTACGAGGCCCTCAAGGCGGACCTTGGCGAGGACGCCGCGCTCGAGCGCGTCCGCGAGTCCGCCCGCCGCATCGCACGTGTCATGATTCACGTGAGCCTTTTCGAGCAGCCCTACTCTGACGTCACCACCGCGAGGGATATTCTGGAGAGCGAGGCCGCCACGACCTTTGGCCTTGAGGCTGCCGAGAAGTCCGTCATCATGCTCAAGAACGCGGGTGGCGTCATCAAGGAGGGTGGCCTCGGCGCGGGCGCCAAGGTCTACATGCCCGTCAAGAAAACCGAGCCCAACATGTTCGTGGTCATGATGGGCGGCGACGCCACGCCCACGTTTGACACGGCCGTGGAGGCGGACCTGCTCGGTGACTACGACGTGGTGAGCGACGGCGTCGAGGGCGAGGACATCGTCTCTCTGAGCGCAGAGGAGCTTGCTGACGTCCAGTACGCGATCGTCAAGGTCAAGAACCCCACCGACCCCAACGACGGCGTCACGGGAGGCGTCTCCCTCATGGGCGGCGACACGGGAGAGCCCCTCGTCTACCACCCCATCACGCTGCAGTACCGGCCCTACACCGCCGACTCCGATGCCGTGCGCAAGGAGTCCATCGCACACGTCAACGAGGCGGGAGAGTACGAGAACCGCAGCTACTTCGGGCAGTCCGCCTCGGCGAGCAACGAGAGCGACCTCGACCTCGTGCTCGATCTGCGCGAGAAGCTCCCGGAGGGTGCCAAGATCATCCTGCTCGTTGAGGCCACCCGCCCGATGGTCTTCTCGGAAATCGAGCCGTACGTCGACGTCATCCTCTTTGCCTGGAACATGCAGGGCGGCCTGCAGAACGCTGCCTGGGCCAACATCATCAAGGGCGAGGTCGAGCCCACCGGCCTGCTCAACGCCCAGCACCCGGCCAACATGGAGACCGTCGAGGCCTCCTACGAGGATGTCCCGCGCGACCTTGAGCCCTACGTTGACTCCGAGGGCAACGCCTACGACTTTGCCTTCGGCCTCAACTGGTCCGGCGTGATCGACGACGAGCGCACTAAGACCTACAAGGTCAACCCGCTCACCGAGCCGGAGACCGAGGTTGTGATGGGCGAGTAGCCCGAGTCCCTTCTGGTTGGGCGCGCCGCTTATTCCCGGGCGGCGCGCCCTTCTCGCCGTCCGCTGTGTCCACTTTGTACCCGGTGCGTTTTGGACATGGTGAGGGTATGCGCACAGTTGCAGGTTTTATAGGGATGACGCAACGCGCTGAGCAGGGGTTTTGTGGCGCGAGATGCTCCATCAAGGCTGCAACTGCGTACATACCCTCGAGAGGGGGCTTCGTGACACTCAGCTCTGACGCCAGTGTCACGCGCCAGTGGCACGGGAGGCGTGCAGGTTGCGCCGTCAAATCGACGGCTTGCGAGAAACGCCTCTCACCCGCGTCCTTCTCGCAAAAGATGAGAGCGTCGATGCACCAACAATAAAGGAGTTTCCATGGCTGACACCAAGCCGAAGAAGCAACCGAAGAAGATGACGCGCCGCGGCTTTGTGGCGTGCGGTGCCACTGCCGCCGGCCTTGTGGGTGTGACCGCGGCGGTAAACGTTGGCACCAACATGTTCAAGTCCGCCATCGACCACTACATCGGCGGCGGCGAGACCACCATCACCAACGCCCCGGGCTCGGAGAACTGGGACACCACGTACTACGACCAGCAGTACCGCGGGCGCGGCTCGGCCACCGAGGACGCCAAGCAGATCGTCGTGGAGATTGAGGGCGAGGGCATCGTCCTTCTCAAGAACGCGGAGGGCGCGCTGCCGCTGGCCTCCGGCACCGAGGTCTCCCTCATCGGCCGCTTTGCCGCGGACCCTGTCTACGGCGGCGCTGGCTCGGGCACCGTTGACCCCAACGACTGCGTGACGCTCTATGACGGCATTGCCGCCGCGGGCCTCACCGTCAACGACACGGCCTACAACTGGATTGCCGAGAACTACGCCAATTACGACAAGGCCAACATCACGATGGACAACCCCAACACGGCCACCTACTACATCGGTGAGATTCCGTGGGCGGACTACAGCTCCGAGGCGCAGGGTTCTCTTGCCGGCACCACCGCGCTCGTGGTCATCGGCCGCGGCGGCGGCGAGGGCGGCGACCTTTCCCAGGATCTTCTCGGCACGATGAACGACGGCAAGCACGCGGCCTTTGTCGCCAACAACGAGACCGCCAACTACGAGGAGGGCCAGCACGAGCTTGAGCTCTCCCGCGAGGAGCGCGACCTCATCACCGCGGCCAAGGAGTCCTGCGACAAGGTCATCGTGCTCTACAACGGCTCCACCCCGATGGAGCTTGCCCCGCTCATGTCCGGGGAGCTTGAGGTTGACGCCATTCTTTCCATTGGCTCGCTCGGCGCGAGCGGCGCCACGGCCGTGGGTCAGGTGCTCACGGGCACCGTCAACCCCTCAGGCAAGACCACCGACATCTGGGCCACCGATTTCACGGCCGACCCCACCTTTGGCAACTTTGGCGGCAAGCAGTACACCGACGTCACCAACTACTACGCGCACAACTACAACGGCTCGGTCGAGGACGCAACCGCGTACTTCGTGGAGTACAAGGAGGGCATCTACTTCGGCTACCGCTACTACGAGACGGCGGCAGCAGAGGCCGAGGCGGGCAACTACCCCGGCTTTGACTACGACGAGGCGGTGCTCTTCCCGTTTGGCTACGGCCTCTCCTACACCACGTTTGACCAGGCGCTCGACTCCTGCGAGTCCGACGGCGAGACCGTGAGCGCTTCCGTTACCGTGACCAACACCGGATCGGTTGCCGGCAAGTGCGTGGTGGAGCTCTACTACAGCGCGCCCTACACCGCGGGCGGCATCGAGAAGAGCGCCGTCGTGCTGGGCGCCTTCGGCAAGACCGCCCTTCTCGACCCCGGCGCGTCCGAGACCGTGGAGCTCTCCTTCCCCGTGCGCGAGATGGCGTCCTGGAGCTCCGACGAGGGCGGCTACGTGCTGGACGAGGGCGACTACGTGATCTCCCTGCGCTCCGACTCCCACACCGTCATTGCCGAGCAGGTCGTGGCGCTGGAGGCGCAGACCTTCAAGACCGACTCCGCCACCGGCAACGAGCTGGCCAACCGCTTTGACGACCTGACCGAGTACATGAAGGCCAACTGCGAGAACCTCTCCCGCGCGGACTTTGCGGGCACCTGGCCGGCGGCGGCGCAGGACAAGACCGCGGCCGAGTGCGGCATCACGCTCGAGGAGTACGACTACAGGCAGCACCTGGGCGACGAGCCCATGCCCATCACGGGAGCCAACAACGACGTCTCCCTCATTGACCTGCGCGGCCTTGCGTATGACGACGAGCTGTGGGAGCAGTTGCTCGACGAGCTCACCGTGGACGACATGACCACGATGCTCAACGACTGCGCCTACAACACGCCCGCCATCGCGCACATCGGCAAGCCCGCCACCGCCGAGCCCGACGGCCCGGCCGGCTTCACCTCGCTCATGGGCGCCACCGGCAACTGCGCGTACTGCTCCGAGTTTGTCATGGCGCAGACGTGGAACACTGAGCTCATGTACCGCACCGGTCAGATGGTGGGCCAGGAGGCGCTGGCCTCTGGCTACAACGGCTGGTACGCCCCAGCCATGAACACGCACCGCAGCCCCTTTGCCGGCCGCAACTTTGAGTACTACTCCGAGGACCCGCTGCTCGCCGGCAAGATCGGCGCCGCGGTGGTCTCGGGCGCGGCGAGCAACGGCTGCTACGCCATGATCAAGCACTACGCGATGAACGACCAGGAGTCCTACCGCATCCAGCACCTCTGCACCTGGGCCACCGAGCAGACCGCGCGCGAGATCTACCTGCGCCCGTTTGAGATCACCGTCAAGGAGTCCTCGGCCGAGATGAAGTACATCTCGGACGACCAGGGCACCATCGAGACCGTGGAGATGCCGGGCTGCACGGCCATGATGAGCTCCTTCAACTACGTGGGCACCCAGTGGACCGGCGGCAGCCACGCCCTCTGCACCGAGGTCCCGCGCGGCGAGTGGGGCTTCACCGGCTGCATCATCACGGACTTCAACCTCTACGGCTACATGGACAAGAACTGGGCGCTCGACGGCGGCACGGACCTGCACCTCACCTACGCCGCCATGACGCCGGCCTTCCAGGGCACGGGCGAGGCGAGCGTGGTGGCGCGCCTGCGCGAGGCGTCGCATCGCGTGCTCTACACCGTCGTCAACTCCAACGCCATGCGCGGCATGGCGCCCGGCTCCACGATCACGACCTCGCCCTCGCCGTGGCAGTACGGCGTCTGGGGCGGAAGCGCGGTGCTTCTTGCCGGTGCCGCCGCCCTTGGTGTGCGCTGCTGGCTGGGCGCTCGCCGCAACAAGGAGATCGAGGCTGCCGAGAAGGACGAGGCGGCTGCCAAGAACTAGCGGTTTCAGGGCATAACATCCCCTCCCCGTGTCGGGCCGCGGCGTCATTGACGCTGCGGCCCGGCCCGTTCTTCTCGCCGTACGTACACCTTACCCCCGCAGACCCCGCCGGTCCTTCTCGCCTTCCGACTTCCTCCCTGCCTCTGCAAACCTAGCAGGTAGTGGCTCTTTGACAAATTAAAAGGTTAAGAAATCATTCCACGATTTTGCTCAAGAGCAACTACCTGCTAGGTTTGCGGGCGGGGGCGGGCACGCGGCGAGAGGGGCGTGCGGTCGGTATAGCCCGAGCGGCCTCGGGGTAGGACAAAAGAGGACAGCTTTGCCCGCGCCCCAACTAGAAAGAGAATCATGAAGTACTGGAGCCTTCCCGCCGAGAAGACCCTGGAGCAGCTTGGTGCAAACGTGGAGCGCGGCCTCTCCGCGTCCCAGGTTGCCGCGCGCCTTGCCGAGCACGGCCCAAACGAGTACCAGCAGGCCAAGCCGGAGAGCGTGGCCTCGATGGTCCTTCGCCAGCTGCGTGACGTCGCGAACCTCATCCTGCTGCTCGCCGCCGGTCTCTCGCTTGCGCTTGCCGTCCGCGAGGGGCACGGCTACGTGGAGCCGGTCGTCATCCTGGCCGTCATCGTCATGAACGTGGTGCTGGCCGTGACGCAGGAGCGCGGGGCCGAGCGCGCCCTCGACGCGCTGCGCGACCTCAACAGCCCTACGTGCCTCCTGCTGCGCGACGGCGCGCGCGTGGAGGCGGAGACGGCGGAGGTGGCCCCCGGCGACGTAGTGCTGCTCAAGACCGGCGACCTCGTGCCCGCCGACGCGCGCCTCGTGGAGGCGACCGGCCTCGCGGTGGACGAGTCCGCGCTCACGGGCGAGTCGGAGCCCGCGGAGAAGGACGCCTCGGCGCTCGCGGAGGCAGACGCGCCCATCGGCGACCGCACCAACATGGTCTTCTCGGGCTGCCTGGTCACCGCCGGCAACGGCGTTGCGGTGGTCACGGCCACGGGCATGGAAACCGAGATGGGCCGCATCGCCGCCTTCCTGAACGACGCCCAGAAGATTCAGACGCCCCTGCAGCGTCGCCTTGCGCGCGTGGTTCACGGCGTGAGCGCGGTGGCGGTGCTCGCGGCCGTGGCGCTTCTTGCCACGGGGCTCCAGCAGGGCGAGGAGTTCTGGGCCATGATGCTTGCCGCGGTCTCGCTGGCCGTGGCCGCCGTGCCGGAGACGCTGCAGCTCATCGTTACCCTCACGCTCACGCGCGGCGTGCACAACATGGTGGAGCGCCACGCCCTCATCCGCCGACTCCCCGCGGTGGAGACGCTTGGCTCATTCGATAGAAGCGCCCTGTACGAAAGTACCAGCTGCCATAATAATTTCATCCTGATAACCCGGAATCATGGCAGGAAC
>DXAB01000040.1 GCA_019117265.1 Candidatus Olsenella pullicola | reverse complement strand
CGACATCCCGCAGGGCATCAAGAACTACGGCAAGGGCGGCGTCAAGGCCGACGAGTCCATCATCGACTACGCCGAGTTCGAGGAGAAGAAGAGCCGCATCGCCGTCGACGCCATCGGCGACGCCTGCACCGGCTCCAACCCGCGCCAGCCCACGCCCGAGGAGATGGAGAAGCTCCTCGAGTGCGTCTACAACGACGTGGACGTGGACTTCTAATCAGCACTTCTCGCATGTGTGCAGGAAGGGCCGGAACCGCTGGGGTTCCGGCCCTTCTTCGTGTCCACGGGTACGTTATGGACGCGCGTCAGGCGTATGCGCGGGCGGCGAGAGGGGCGCGTGGCAAGGCGACTACGCCTCGTACCTCCGCGCGGCCTCGAGGAAGATCTCGCCGTCCGTGCGGCAGGGAACAAACTCGTCGCCCTCGTGCTGGCGCGTCTCGTCCCCCTTGGCGAGCAGGCACACGATCGCGGGGCCCTCCCCCCCGTACGCGAGCTCCACGCTGCGGCGCACGGCCTCCTCGCGGTCGCAGATGACCTCGTAGGGCGTGCCCTCGGGCGTGGCGGCCGCCATCTGGGCGCAGATTTCCTCTACCGGGTCGTGCGCCGGGTCCTCCTCGGTGTAGATGAGGTAGTCGGACCACTTGGCCGCCTCCTGGGGAAGCTCCGTGCGGCGCTCGTAGGCCTTGCCGCCGGGCGCGCCAAAGAGGGCGATGATGCGGTATCCCGGGAACTCCTTCTTCACGGAGGGGAAGAAGCGCTGGTAGGAGAGCTTGTTGTGCGCGTAGTCCACAAGGGCCACCACGCGCGCGCCGGGGTCGCCCAGAAGCTCCATGCGGCCGGGGACCGTCGCGCGGGCGAGCGCGGGGACAATGCGCTCCCGGCCAATGCCGAGCAGCTCGCAGATCGCAATCGTGGCAAGCGCGTTGTCCACGTTGAAGAGGCCGGGCATCGCGAGCGTGACCTCGCCCTCCCAGCTCGGGGTGTGGGCGGTGAAGCTCACGCGGCCGAGTGCCGAGCGCACGTCGGTTGCCCATACGTCGGCACCCTCGCGGCCCTCCGCCGAGAAGCGCAGGACGTGCGCGCACTTCTCGGCGCGCTTGGAAACCACCTCGGCCTGGTCGCAGTCCATGTTGATGACGGCGCTTCTGGCCTGGTCAAAGATGAGGAGCTTGCTCTCGAAGTAGTCCTCAAAGTCGGGGTGCTCGACGGGCGAGATGTGGTCGCGCCCGATGTTGAGGAAGCAGGCCACCTCCAGGGTGAGCCCGAGCACGCGGTCGTACTTGAGGCCCTGGCTGGAGACCTCCATGTCCAGGAAGGGCAGGCCCGCCTCGCGCGTGTTGGCGATGTGGCGCCAGAGGTCGGGCGACTCGGGCGTGGTGTTGTGGCTCTCGAGGTTCTCCACGCCGTCATAGGTGTCGATGGAGCCGATGACGCCGGTGCCCGAGCCGGGCTCGTCGCCATCGAGCACGGCGCGCAGCATGTAGGAGACCGTGGACTTGCCCTTGGTCCCCGTGATGCCCACCACGCGCACGTCGTTGTCCGGGTGGCCAAAGGCCTCGGCGGAGACGAGCGCCATCGCGCGGCGCAGGTCGCTCGCCACGAGGGCGGGCACGCCGGGGGCCGCGGCGGTGAGCTCGTCCGCGTGTGCCTCGTCGCACAGGAACGCCACCGCGCCCTTCTCGAGCGCGCTCGTGAGGTAGGCGAGCCTGAACGCCGCCCCCTTGCACACAAAGACGTGCCCCGCGCGGACGACGCGCGAATCGCAGTCGGCGCCGGTCACGGGCGTGGTGCCCGCTTCGGTGGTGAGGTTGTGAGTGCCTGCAAGCAGGCCCTGCTCCTCAAGGAGCGCGGCCAGCGAGGCAAGATTCGTCGTATCCATGGCCCCAGTATAGGGCAGGCGCCCGACTTGCGTATGCTAGACTCTTACTGCCCGGGCGATTGGCGCAGCGGCTAGCGCAGGTGCCTTACACGCACAAGGTCGGCGGTTCGAACCCGTCATCGCCCACCATGCGCTTCTCGGCCCCTGCCGGTGCTGCCCGGCGGGGGCCTTCTCATGCGGGGCGCGCGTGGGCGAGAGGGGCCTTGGGCTACACTGGCAGGGACGAAAGGAGTCCCATGGACGAGAAGACCCTGCCCGAGCGCTCGTTTTGCCGCGCCTCGGACCAGATGCGGCCCGTCACGCTCACGCCGGGCGTCATGAAGAACGCCGACGGCTCGTGCCTCGCCGAGTTTGGCGACACGCGCGTGCTCTGCTCGGCGACCGTCGAGGAGGGCGTGCCCAACTGGCGCAAGAACGCGCACGCCGGCTGGGTGACGGCCGAGTACGCGATGCTGCCGGCCTCAACCAACCGTCGCACCCCGCGCGAGTACCGCGGCCGCAAGGGCCGCTCCATGGAGATCGAGCGGCTCATCGGGCGGAGCCTGCGCGCCGTCACGCGGCTCGACCGCCTGGGCGAGATCACGATCACGCTCGACTGCGACGTCATCCAGGCGGACGGCGGCACGCGCACCGCGTCGATCACGGGCGCGTGGGTGGCGCTGCACGAGGCGCTCAGGGGGCTCGTGGAGCGAGGCAAGCTGCCGCGCCTGCCGCTTACGGGTCAGGTTGCCGCCATCTCGGCGGGCTTCGTCGGGGGCGTCGCCCTGCTTGACCTGGACTATCCGGAGGACAGTCACGCCGAGGTCGATCTCAACCTCGTGGGCACGGACGAGGGGCGCATCGTGGAGGTGCAGGGCACCGGCGAGCGCTCCACGCTTGATCGTGCCCAGCTCGACCGCCTGCTCGACCTTGGCCAGGCGGGAATCGAGCGGCTCGTGAGGCTCCAGTCGGAGGCAACCGGCTACCGTCTGTGATGCCCAGGAGGGGCCATTCCCCCTTGGGCAACGAGAGGAGAGATGACATTGGCACGCATTGAGATCGGCGAGCTCGATCCCGCCACAACGGTCGTTGTGGCCACGGGCAACGCGCACAAGGTCGTTGAGATCGAGACCATCCTCGCGCCCGTGATGCCGGGGGCGCGCTTTGTGGCCCTCGGCGAGCTGGGGGACTTCCCCGACCCGGTGGAGGACGGCGAGACCTTCTTTGACAACGCCCTCATCAAGGCGCGCGCCGCGCAGGCCGAGACGGGCCTGCCCATGGCGGTTGCCGACGACTCGGGCCTCTGCGTGGATGCGCTCGATGGAGCACCGGGGATCTTCTCGGCACGCTGGGCCGGCGAGCACGGCAACGACGCCGCCAACAACGAGAAGCTCATGGAGCAGATGGCGGAAGTCCCCGACGAGGAGCGTACGGCGCGCTTTCACTCGAGCGTGGTGCTCGTGCGCGGCGACGAGGTCCTGCGCGGCGACGGCGACTGCGAGGGCATGGTTGGTCGCGAGCCCCGCGGCGAGCACGGCTTTGGCTACGACCCGCTCTTCCTGCCGGAGGAGACCCCAGGCAAGACGATGGCCGAGCTCACGCTTGACGAGAAGAACCTCATCTCGCACCGCTTCCACGCGCTGGAGGATCTGGCCGCAAAGCTGTAGGGTACTCGGCGCGGGGGCGCCGCAACGAGGTGACGATATAACCAGTTGGTTCTGATTTCTATGACCAGCGAGGTCCTTCTCGTCCGCCCCGCGTCGTTTTGGTGCCGTTTGCCCGAAGCCCGCAGGCGCGCCCGTGCAAATGCGTCATGATGAAAACGTTCGGGGCGTGTGCCCCGGGCCGCCGTGGACGGGCAGGGGCCTCGACGCGGCGGGTCCTTCTCATAGCTTTTGGCGACCTCGCCCTGGTGGTCGCAGTCACGTTGGCGGCGGCCTTTTGCGCCGCACGGCGGGCGGAGGGGCTCGCCGGTCTATGGAAGGGATATGCCATGAGAATCGTTCGCGCCAAGGATTACGAGGACATGAGCCGTAAGGCCGCTGCCATCATCGCGGCCCAGGTCACCCTTAAGCCCGACTGCGTGCTCGGTCTGGCCACCGGCTCCACGCCCATTGGCACCTACAAGAACCTCGTTGCCGCCTACGAGGCCGGCGACCTGGATTTCTCACAGGTCAAGACCTATAACCTCGACGAGTATCGCGGCCTTCCCGGCGATCACGACCAGAGCTATCGCTACTTCATGAACGTGAACCTCTTCGATCACGTGAACATCGACAAGGCCAACACGCACGTGCCCGATGGTCTCATGGAGGACTACGAGGCCGCCTGCGCCGAGTACGACGCGGCCGTTGCCGCCGCCGGCCATCAGGACCTCCAGCTCCTGGGCATTGGCAACAACGGCCATATCGGCTTCAACGAGCCCTGCGACTCCTTCATCAAGGGGACGCACTGCGTCGACCTCACCGAGTCCACCATCCAGGCCAACAGCCGTCTCTTTGACAGCATCGACGACGTGCCGCGTCAGGCCTACACCATGGGCATCGGCACCATCATGGGCGCCAAGTCCATCCTCGTCGTGGCCAACGGCGACGCCAAGGCCCAGGCCGTCCACGACATGTGCTACGGCCCCATCGTCCCGAGCTGCCCCGCGTCCATCCTGCAGCTCCACCCCAACGTGGTGGTCGTGGCCGACGAGGCGGCGCTCGCGCTCTGCCCGGTGGAGTAGCCCAGCACTTACCTGCTAGATGCGCGGCGGGCGAGGGCGGAAGGCGCCCTTGTATCGCCATGACGGTGTGACGGTTATTGACAGCAAAA
>DXAB01000039.1 GCA_019117265.1 Candidatus Olsenella pullicola | reverse complement strand
CCTGGAGCGGGCATTCATCAACTTTTTTGACACGGCCAACGTCTATGCCCAGGGCCGCAGCGAGGAAATCGTGGGCAAGGCCATCAAGCCCACCCCTTACCAAAGCGTCACTCAAAACTTGCCGGGGGGGGGGTTCTCCTGGGGTAAAATGGCGCGCGTGACCGCTTGGCACCAAAGACGGGAGACCCATGATCAAGATCGACCACGTGTCCAAGTCCTATGACGGCGGCGCCACCAACGCGGTGCGCGACCTCACCCTCGAGATAAAGTCCGGAGAGATCTTTGGCCTGCTCGGCCCCAACGGCGCGGGCAAGTCCACGCTGCTCAACATGCTCGCCGGCGTGCTTTCGCCCAGCTCGGGCGTGATCGAGCTCGATGGCATCAACGTGGTCGCCAACCCGCTCGAGGCCAAGCGCAACCTCTGCTACGTGAGCGACTCGCCCGACCACCTGCTGCGCCTCAAGGGCCACGAGTTCCTGCGCTTCATCGCCGACGTCTACGAGGTGCCGGATGCCGTGCGCTCCGAGCGCATCGCGAGCCTCGCGCGCGAGTACGGCATGGAGGGTGAGCTCGACAACCAGATCCAGTCCTACTCGCACGGCATGCGGCAGAAGATGATGATCATGGGCGCGCTTCTGCCTGACCCGCCCATCTGGATCCTCGACGAGCCCATGACCGGCCTCGACCCCAAGGCGTCGTGGCTGCTCAAGCAGTCCATGCGTCGTCACGCGGACGCGGGCAAGACCGTGCTCTTCTCCACGCACGTGCTCGACGTTGCCGAGAAGGTCGTGGACCGCGTGGGCGTGATTGCCCACGGTGAGCTGCTGTTTGTTGGCACCGTTGACGAGATGCGCGAGCACTTCCGCATGGGCGGCTCGCTCGAGGAGATGTTCCTCGAGCTCACATCGGACGAGTCCCCGCTCGCCGAGGAGGCCGAGTAATGGCGCGCGCGGCGGCCCAGGGCTTCTCCTGGCGGCAGTTCAAGGTGATGCTGCGCGTGGTGGTCAAGGGCGAGCAGCACCTCGACAGCACGGGCATGGGCATCGGCGGCGACGAGTCGGCCGAGAAGCGCAAGGGGCTGTGGGGCAAGCTCGGCGCGGGCGCGCGCAAGGTGGCGATGGGCTTCCTCTTCCTGCTCGTGGCCGTCATGTTCTTCATGATGGGCTACCTGTTGGGGGAGATGGGCACCACGCCGTACTTGGCATTTAGCCTCTGTGTGGTGTGCCTTGTGGGCCTTACGGTGCTCACGGGCCTCTATCAGGCCGTGAACATCCTCTACTTTGTGCGCGACCTCGGCTACTACCTCACGCTTCCCATTTCGGCAACCACGATCATGTGGGCCAAGCTCGTCCACTTCCTTGGGATGTCGCTGCTCGGCGACCTCATCATCCTTCCGGTGGGGCTGGGGTGCCTGCTTGCCAACGGTGCCGCGCCGGGCGCGTGGGTTGCGATGGTGCTCGCGTTTGCGCTCTGTGCCGTGGCCGTTAACCTGGCGCTCGTGATCATCTGCGTGCCCATCATGCGCTTCTCGCGTCTTGCGCACGACAAGGACCTCTTCTCGCGCGTCTTTGGCGGGCTCGTCATCGTGCTCGCGCTCGCCGTTGGCGTGGGCAGTCAGTTTGCCTTCCGGGGAGACGGGCTGGTGTCGCTGGCCTCCGGCTCGGGCGAGCTGCTCTCGGGCGGCGTTCCCGCGGTCGTGGTGGGCGTGCTGTGCCCGCCCTCGCTTCTCGCGCAACCGGTTATTGAAGGAGACGTGCTCGGCGCTCTTGCTGGCCTCGTTGGCATGCTCGCGAGCGTGGCGGTCTACGCGGCCATTCTCTCCTCGATCGCGCGTCGCTGGTACTTTGAGGGCGTGCAGGCGCTCCAGGGCGCGGGCGGCAAGCGTGGCCGTCGCGTGGAGGGCACCGAGCTCGCACAGGCAACGCGCACGCGCGGCGCGCTCGCCGCCAACCTCAGCCGCGACTGGAAGATGATGGTGCGCGTGCCGGTCTTCTTCAATCAGTTTGTGCTGAGCTCGCTGCTCATGCCGCTCTACTTCATCGCCATCTTTGCGGTGAGCGGCTTTGTGGGTGTCTCGCAGGCCTCCGACGCCGGGTTGGACCCGGCGATGCTCCTGGAGATGGCTCGCTCGCTCACGGGGCTTTTCACCTTCGATAGCCCCGCGCTCGCGTGGTGCGCGGTGGGCGTGCTCGTCTTTGGCCTTTTCCTCAGCTTCTCGTCCTACTCGTTCACGATGGGCGTGAGTCGTGACGGCGAGGACTTCTTCTTCATGCGCGGTCTGCCCATGAACTGGGGCGCGTACCTTATCTCGAAGTTTGTCTCTCCGTTTCTGCTTTCCACGATGCCCATGCTCGTGGTGATTGTGGCGGCGCTGGTGGTGCTGGGCGTGCCGGCTGCCTCCGGCGCGTACCTCGTTGCGATCTACCTGGGCGCCACCGCCTCGCTCGGTCTGCTCTCGCTTGGCCTGGGCGCGTTCTTCCCGCGCCTCACATGGGACAACGAGGCCCAGCTCGTCAAGGGCGGCGGTGCCACGCTCATGGTCTTTGCGGGACTTCTTGTGGGCGTGGTTGCGATGGTGCTGCCCGCGCTCGCGCTTCTGGGCTGCTCGCTCTGGGGCGTCCTCGAGGCGCCAGTGGCGTTGGGCCTCGCGCTCGCGATCTTTGTCGTGGAGTGCGCGGTGCTCGTCTGGTGGGTGCTCGGGCCGTGTGCTCGCCATCTCTCCCGTCTGGAGCGCTAACCTGGTCGGTGACGGGCGGCGGGGGTGATGACAGGGGTGACAGGGTAAACTGTCACCATTGGTCTCATGGTGAC
>DXAB01000038.1 GCA_019117265.1 Candidatus Olsenella pullicola | reverse complement strand
GGACAGGCCTGGGGTGGTGAAGCCCCAGGCCTGTCCCAAAAACTCTGAGAGAGATAACCCGTCCCCTTTTGCCCGTCACGTCACGATGCGTACTACGAGCTGGATGAGCTGGTCGATGGGCATGGGGTTCTCCTCGGCCGTCCATGTTCGGATGGTGGCGAGGATGCCCGAGAGGTAGAACTCGCGCACCACGCGCCGGGCCTGCTCGTCGAGCTCGGCCGCGGGCAGGAAGAAGCGGTCCACGAGCGGGCTGATGATCTCCTTGAGGCGGCGTGAGAACGCCGGGTCCCCGTGCGGTCCCAGCAGCACGCGCGTGTAGTCGCGCGAGCGTCCGGCAAGGCGCAGGATGAGCCCCATGTGCTGTGAGAAGTCGAGCTTGTCGCCCTTGAGCAGGCGCTCGTTCACCAGGCGCTCGATGTTGCCGAGCACCGTCTCCTCGATCTCCTCGAGCAGCTCGTAGACGTCGTGATAGTAGAGATAGAAGGTCGCGCGGTTGTACCCGGCGCGGTCTGTGATCTCGCGCACGGAGATTTTCTCCACGGGCCTCTCCGCGTAGAGCTCCCAGAACGCCTGGCGGAGGTTGGCGCGCGTCTGCTCGGTGACCTGCGGCTGCTTCTTCATGACGTCCTCCGGTCCCGCGAATGACTCAAAAGGGGACCGCTCCCCTCGAGTCATTTCTCGACACTTGGGGGGTGGGTGTCGAGCCGAGGTTCTTCTCGCCCCTTGAGCCAAGTATACTTCGATTTAGACAACACGCTGTCGAGTAATCGGAGCAAGCATGTCATACATCGAGTTCTCTGACGTCGTGCGCACGTACGGCGAGGGCACGACCAAGATAAACGCGCTGGACGGCGCGAGCTTCAACGTCGAGAAGGGCGAGCTCGCCGTCATCCTGGGCGCCTCGGGCGCAGGCAAGACCACCGCCCTCAACATCCTGGGCGGCATGGACAGCGCCACCTCTGGCACAATAACGGTGGACGGTCGCGACCTCTCCCACGCCAGCGAGAATGACCTCGTTCTGTACCGCCGCGCGGACGTGGGCTTTGTCTTTCAGTTCTACAACCTCGTGCCCAACCTCACCGCGCTCGAGAACGTGGAGCTGGCCACCCAGATCTGCCCGGACTCCCTCGATCCCACCGAGATGCTCGAGAAGGTGGGCCTGGCAGATCGCCTGGGCAACTTCCCCGCCCAGCTCTCCGGCGGCGAGCAGCAGCGCGTCTCCATCGCACGTGCCCTCGCCAAGAACCCCAAGCTGCTGCTCTGCGACGAGCCCACCGGCGCGCTCGACTACCAGACGGGCAAGCAGATCCTTCAGCTGCTCCAGGACATGAGCCGCTCGGAGCACGTGACCGTTGTCATCGTCACCCACAACGCCGCGCTCGCGGACATGGCAGACCGCCTCATCCGCTTCAAGAGCGGCCGCGTGACGAGCATGACCACAAACGAGAGCCCGCTGCCCATCTCAGAGATCGAGTGGTAGCGAGGTAGACGTGCCCGGCCGCCGCGACATACGACCAGACGCCTTCTCGCTCGGCATCCTGCGCACCATGCGCGGGAGCCTCAAGCGCTTCGTGGCCCTCGCCACGATCACGGCGCTCGGCGTGACCATGCTCACGGGCCTGCGCGCCGCCTGCGTTGACCTGCGCAACTCCGCGGACGCCTTCTTTGACGAGCAGAGCCTCTTTGACGTGCGCGTTCAGTCCACCCTCGGCCTCACGGACGAGGACGTGGAGGCCCTGGCGGCGCTCGACGGCGTGGAGCTCGCGGAGGGCGGCTATGCGGAGACCGTCTACACCACGGTGGGCTCCGCCTCCGAGAAGGTTGACGTCAAGGCGCTCTCCCCGAGCGGCATGAACGAGCCCGTGGTGCTCGAGGGGCACCTGCCCGAGCGCGACGACCAGATTGCGGTCACCAAGCGCTTCCTGGACGACTCCGGCCTCTACGTGGGGGACACGGTGACGTTTCACGGCGCGGATGACGACGAGGAGGACTCGACCGCCGTCTTTGAGCGCAAGGAGTACACGATCATCGCCGTGGTCCTCGACCCAATGGAGATCAACGCGGGCGAGGGGACGATGTCCTTCCGGTCGTCCGGCGGATCGCAGTACTCGTTCTTCGTGCTGCCCAGCTGCGCGATCGATCCGGAGACCTACACCGTGGCCTATCTCTGCGTTGAGGGTGCGGACGAGCCGCTGTGCTACTCGGCCGACTACGAGACGATCGTGGACAACGTGTTCCAGAGCGTCGAGGATGCGCGCGCCGAGCGTGAGCGCGCCCGCGGCGAGGGCCTGCGCGCGGAGGCCACCGAGCAGGTGGACGAGGCCGAGGCCGAGGCGATGGACGAGCTCGCCGATGCCGAGCGCGAGCTTGATGACGCGCAGACCGAGATTGATGACGGGCGAGCGGAGCTTGATGACGCCGAGCGCGAGCTCGCCTCCCAGGAGGCGGACGCCCATCGGCAGCTGGGCGACGCCCAAGCCGAGATTGATGCCGGCTACGCGCAGCTCGAGGCGGCGGAGGAGGAGCTTGAGGCCCAGAGCGCCCAGGTCGAGGACGGTCTCGCGCAGATTGCGGCTGGCCTTGGCTGTAGCGTGGACGACATTCCCGCCGCGCTCTCCTCCACCCACGACACACTCGTGGGCTCGCGCTCGAGCATCGAGGCGAGTGTGGGCATGCTCGCCCAGATCATGGGGAGTTCCTGGCCCGCTGACGCATGGAACCGGCTGGCGGCAGCCACCACGGCTGACGAGGCCAACGCCGCGGCAGCCGAGGTGAGCGCCGTCATAGACCCGTTTGTGAACGATGGGGTGGCGGCCATCGATGCGATTGTCTCCTATCTTGGCTCCGACGAGTTCAACGAGGCGATGGGCCGCTATGAGGACGCATGGCAGAACCTGCCCGAAGAGGTCCGCCAGCGCCTTGAGGGGCTTATCGCCGAGGCGCCCGCCGAGCTTCAGGACGCGCTGCGTCAGATCTTCTCGGTGACGCCCGACCAGATGGTGGGCGTGCTCGAGGGAATCCGCGGCATGCTCTCGCAGCTGACGCAGCTTGCCCCGGGCATGGCGCAGATCGTGGCCGGCGAGGCGCAGCTTGCCGAGGCGGAGTCTGGCTACAACACGCTCGTCGACGCGCGCGAGCAGATCGCCGCGGGGCGCGAGCAGATCGCCGCGGGGCGCGCTGAGCTGGACGCCGGGGCGAGCCAGCTCTCAAGCGAGCGGGCGAGCGCGCTCGCGCAGATTGCCGACGGCTGGAGCCAGATCGAGTCCGGCCGCGCGGAGCTCGAGGACGGCCAGAAGGAGCTCGACGAGGGGCGCGAGACCTTTGAGCAGGAGCGCGCCGACGCCCTCGAGCAGATCGCCGACGCCCGTGCCGAGGTCGAGGACATCCCCGACGCCACGTGGTACGTGCAGGACCGCTCGAGCCTCTCGAGCTACGCGAGCGTGGACTCCGACGCCTCCTCCATCGAGGCCATCGGCACCGTGATCCCCATCGTCTTCTTTGTGGTGGCGGTGCTCATCAGCCTCACCACCATGACACGTATGGTGGAGGAGGAGCGCGGGCTCATCGGCCTCTACAAGGCGCTTGGCTACGGGCGCGGGCGCATCCTCTCCAAGTACGCCCTCTACGCGCTGGCGGCGTGCCTCATCGGTGGCGTTGTGGGCAACGTTCTCGGCTACGTGGTGCTCCCGGCCATCATCTTCACGATCTTCTCGACCATGTACGCGTTGCCGGGATTTCTCTACGGGTTTGACCTGCTGTGGGCGCTCGCGGCGTTTGCGCTCTTTGCGGCCGGCATCGTGGGAGCCACGCTCATCACCTGCTGGCGAGAAATGCGCGAGACCCCGGCCTCGCTCATGCTGCCCAAGGCGCCCAAGGCCGGCTCGCGCATCTTCCTCGAGCACATTGGCCCCGTGTGGCGTCGCCTCGGCTTCCTCAACAAGGTCACGGCGCGCAACATCTTCCGCTACAAGCGGCGCTTCCTCATGACGGTCTTTGGCATTGCGGGCTGCGTGGCGCTGCTCATCACGGGCTTTGGCATCCGCGACACCGTGATTTCGCTCTCGCCGCGCCAGTATGGCAGCGAGGGCGTGGTGGCCTACGATCTTATGGCGGTGACCTCCGCGGACGACCTCGACGAGGCTGCGGAAGATCTTCTTGACAGCGACGAGGTCTCCGACCTCGTGCGCGTCTACATTGACAGCCTCACGGTGAGCTACGGCGACGACAAGGAGAGCGTCCAGCTCATCGTTGTTCCGGAGGGAGAGAGCCTCGAGGGCTATGTTGACCTCTCTGGGGATGGGGGCACGGTGGCGCTCGAGGATGTCTCGACCGCGATCACCAAGAACGCCGAGCAGGTCATGGGCATTGGTGTGGGTGACGAGGTTCACCTCCAGGACTCCACGCTTGCCGAGGGTGAGGCGCAGGTGGGCGCCATCGTGAACAACTACCTGGGCAACATGCTCTACATGACGCAGGACGCCTACGAGAGGGCCTTTGACCGCGAGTTCGAGCCCAACGGCGTGCTGGCGCACCTCTCAGGAGGGTCCGACGAGCAGATCGCGTTTTCCGAGGAGCTCTCCTCCGACGGGCGCTTCCTCTCGGTGGTCTCCACGCAGAAGCTCGTGAACGACTTCTCAAGTGCCTTCACGCTCATTAACACCGTGGTCTACGTGGTCATCGTTCTTGCGGCGGCGCTCTCGTTCACGGTGGTCTTCACGCTCTCAAACACCAACATCTCAGAGCGCGAGCGGGAGCTTGCCACCATCAAGGTGCTGGGCTTCAAGCGTCCCGAGGTGCACCGCTACATCAACAAGGAGACGCTCATCCTCACGGGCATCGGTGTGGTGGCCGGTATGCCGCTCGGCTACTTCCTCGCGCGCTCGCTCACGTGGATCTTGCGCATGCCGTCGCTCTACTTCGATGTGGTGGTGGACCCGCTCACGTACGTGATCTCCGCGGTGCTGGCGTTTGCGTTCACGCTGGTGGTGAACCTCATCACCAACCGCTCCCTCGATCGGATCGACATGGTTGGCGCCCTCAAGTCTGCCGAGTGACGGCAGGGGCGACGGGGCTGACAAAGGTGACAGGGTAGCTTGTCATGAAACGTTTTTCATGACAAGCTACCCTGTCACCTTTGTCATCAC
>DXAB01000037.1 GCA_019117265.1 Candidatus Olsenella pullicola | reverse complement strand
AGGGCGCCTACAGCATCAAAGGTTTTGCCCAAAACCCAGGTGAGACGTGAAAGAACGTGCATAATTGGCGAGAAGAGCGCTCTTCTCGCCGGGTGCGTATAAGAGATGTTGCCCAAAAGCCCGGGAAAAGTTACGCTGGCGGCTTTCCCGCGAGCACGCAGGGACCGCAAACCCAAAAGTGCCCCGTTTGGCGCATCCCTGGCGTCACCCGCGAACGCCGCAGAGAAGGTACTCGACGTTGCCCTTGTGCCCGGTGATGGGGCTCTCGCACGAGCCGACCACAGCGAGCCCCCCCTCCTCAAAGGCGGAGCGCACCCGCTCGAGCGCGGCGAGACGAACGGCTGGGTCGCGGACGACGCCTCCCTCCCCCACCTCGTCGCGCGCGGCCTCGAACTGCGGCTTGACCAGCGTGAGGAAGGTCCCGCGCGGCCGGAGCAGCTCAAGCACCGCGGGCAGCACCGTGAGCACGGAGGTGAAGGAGACGTCGCACACGGCGAGGTCAACGACGCCCGTCCCCACGAGCGCCGGGACGTCAACAACGTTGGTCCGCTCGAGCAGGCGCACGCGAGGGTCCTGGCGCAGCTCCCACGAGAACTGCGCGTACCCGACATCAACGGAGATGACGGACGCCGCGCCTCGCTTGAGCAGGCAGTCGGTGAATCCGCCCGTCGAGCAGCCAACGTCCAGGCAGGCAAGGCCGGCAGGATCGACGCCAAACTCGTCGAGGCCGTGCTCGAGCTTGATCCCCCCGCGGCTCACAAAGCGGGAGCGGCCGCGCACGTGCAGCTCGATCCCTGGCCTGACCTGCTCGCCGGGAGCGGTGAGGCGGCGGTCCCTCGTGGACACGTCGCCCGCCATCACGGCGCGCATGGCCTCGTCTGTGGTTGGAAAAAAGCCCTGCTCGACAAGCTCCGCGTCAAGGCGGCGGCGAGCGCACATTGCCTACTGCCCGCTGCCGTCCGCGGGGGCGTCCTGGGCGGCACCCCTCTCGCCCACCTCGGCCTCCTGGACCAGGCGGGCCTCCTCCTCGGGCGAGAAGTCCGTGGCGTCGACGAGGCTCACGGCCTTGGAGCCAAGGGCGATGGCCTCGTCAAAGAGGTCGAGCGAGCGCTCGAGCGAGACGTCCTTGTCGCGCACCTGGGCGACGATGTCGTCCAGACGACCGGTGATGTCCGAGAAGGTCTGGTAGCGAGAGACGTCAACGCGGGCCATTACTCGGCCTCCTCCACCGGGACGTCCTCCTCGGCAGCACGCGCGGCCTCGCGCGCGGCCGCCACGACGTCCACCCCGGCGTCGAGGTCGTCTGCCACGCGGCCGAGCACGCCGTTCACGAAGCGGGAGGACTCGTCGGTGCCGTAGGCCTTGGCAAGCTCCACGCACTCGTCAATGGTGACGGGCACGTCAACCTCGTCGACGCTCAGCATCTCGTAGAGCGCGAGCCGCAGGAGGTTGCGGTCCACGGCGTTGAGACGCGAGAGCTTCCAGCCCTTCGCGCGCATCGAGATGACGGCATCCAGATCGGGGCGGGCCTCGTCGGCGCCAAGCGCGAGCTGGCGCGCGTAGTCGTCGAGCGGGCCCTCCGAGAGGGCGTAGTCCCCGTCGAGGACCTCAAGAACGGCAAGGTTGTTTGCCTCCGCCTGGAAGAGCAGCTGGAGGGCCTGGCTGCGGGCAAGGGTACGCCCGCCAAAGTGAGTGCTCAAGTTCGCGTTACTCCTTGGGGAAGACGAGGCTGTCAATGCAGACGTCAACGGCGGAGACGCCAACGCCGATCTGCTCGGTGACGGCGCGGGCAACCTCGGCGCGCACGTCGGCGGCGAGCTTGGTGAAGGGGTAGCCGTAGAAGACGGCAAGGTGCACGGTCACGTGGAGCTGGTCATCCTCGACAAAGGACTCGACGGCCTTCTCCGGGGCCACGCTCCTGCTCGTGAAGACCGAGATGAGGCTCGAGGCAATGTCGTTGCCGCCCACGGAGGCAACGCCGTCGGCGCGGCGGGCCGCAATGGAGACGATCGTGGAGACGACATCCTTGGAGATGCCGATGCCGGAGACGTGAAGCTCGTTTTCGGCCATGGAGGACCTCCCTGCTCGGTTCGTTCGTTCACCCTGACAGTATACCCGTTGTGTGCCAAGAGGAGCGGCGAGGCCGCCCCGGTCTCCCGGAGCGGCCCCGATGGTGCGCTCTTTTTGCCCGGCGCTAGACGCGGCCGACGAACTTGCCACCGTCACGGGTGTCGACCTTGATCTTCTCGCCCACGTTGAGATAGAGCGGGACCTGAATCACGGCGCCGGTCTCGATGGTGGCGGGCTTGGAGCCGCCCTGGACGGTGTCGCCCTTGAAGCCCGGGTCGGTCTCGGTGATCTCGACCTCGATGAACATCGGGGGCTGGACGCCCAGAAGCTCGGTGTCGGCATAGAGGAGCTGGGCGTTGTCGTTCTCCTTGAACCACTTGGCGTTGTCGCCGATGAAGTCGGCGGGGAGCTCAACCTGCTCGTAGGTCTCGTTGTCCATGAAGTAGAAGGTGGCGCCGTCGTTGTAGAGGTACTGCATCTCCTTGGTGATGAGCTGCACGTTCTCGAACTTGGTGCCGGCGTTGCAGGTCTGGTCGATCACGCGGCCGCTCTTGAGGTCGCGGATCTTGTAACGGACGAAGGCGCCGCCCTTGCCGGGCTTGACGTGCTGGAACTCAACGATCGTGTAGTACTTGTCGTTGATCTTGAGACCCATGCCGTTCTTGAAGTCTGCAGTGCTGATGGTTGCCATGTCGCGCCTTTCTGGTCGTACTCGCATACGGTGGAGTATTTTAGCACCCGCAGCCCGTCTGCGCGCAGATTCCATGATGCGCCGAGAAGGACGCGCCCTTCTCACCCTGCCTTGAGGCGTCGTTTTGGGTCTCCGCGCCGCCCAGCGTGGACGCCTGGCGACACTCCGGGCTTCAAAAGTGTCGGCAACGGTCCCCGCTCAGAAAACGGGGACGCTTCCCGACGCTTCTGAGATGAG
>DXAB01000036.1 GCA_019117265.1 Candidatus Olsenella pullicola | reverse complement strand
CGGGGTCGTCCAGGCTGTAGCCCACGGCGGTCATGTAGTTGAGCAGGGCGTCAAACCACACGTAGGTGACGTGCTTGTCGTCAAAGGGCACCTTGATGCCCCAGTCGAAGGTCGTACGGGAGACCGAGGTGTCCGTGAGGCCGCTCTCCACGAAGGAGCGGACCTCGTTCATGCGGAAGTCGGGCTGGACGAAGTCGGGGTGCTCGTCGTAGAGCGCCAGGAGACGGTCCTGGAAGGCGGAGAGCTTGAAGAAGTAGGACTCCTCCTGGACGCGCTCGAGCGGGCGACCGCAGTCCGGGCAGAGGTGCTGGCCCTTGGTGCCGCGCTCCTCGTCGGCCTTCTCGACCTGGGTCTCGGTGAAGTAGGTCTCCTCCGGCACGCAGTACCAGCCGTCGTAGGAGCCCTTGTAGAGGTAGCCGCTCTCCAGCATGCGGTCCCACAGGTACTGGACCGCGTGGTGCTGGCGGGGCTCGGTGGTGCGGATGAAGTCGTCGTTTGAGACCTCAAGCTCGCGCCAGAGGTCCTGGAAGAGCGGGGCCTGGGAGTCACACCACTCCTGCGGGGTCATGCCGTGCTCGGCAGCGGCCTCGGCGACCTTCTCGCCGTGCTCGTCCATGCCGGTCAGGAACTTGACGTCGTAGCCGGCGGCGCGGCGGAAGCGCGCCTGGACGTCCGCGAGCAGGGTGCAGTAGGCGGTGCCCAGGTGAGGGGCGGCATTGACGTAATAGATGGGGGTGGTGACAAAGTAGGACGGCTTCTCTGCCATTGGCTGCTCCTCATGACGGATGGGATGGCATATGCGCGCGACGTGGGTCGCAAGCTCTCTGATTGTACTCTTTGCGTACTGATGGGGCAGCTTCTCGTTGGCTGTTCTTACAAGACATCCGGCACAAAGTCTTGTCTTGTCGTACTTTGCCCAGAAACGGGCGAAAAGTCCATTGAGCGCAGACTTTCTTGAGCTTCGGGCAACGAGAGTGTTCGTCAACAGAACGGAGACTCCCATGCCAAAGAAGCACAAGACGGCGCTCGCCCAGATTCGTCGCACAGCGGGACTCACGCAGATCCAGGTTGCAGGCCAGCTTGGAGTGAGCAAGGCGACCTATAGCGCATGGGAGACCGGTCGTGCCGAGCTGGGCGCCGAGAGGCTCTGCGCGCTCAGCGAGCTCTTCCGCTGCACGCCCAACGACATCCTCGGATACACTCACTCAGGACGGCGCTTCACGGCGATCTCAGAGGAGGACGAGCGGGTGCTCGACCTCTTCAACGCCCAGCCTCCGAGCATCAGAGAGCACTTCATCGGCCTCATGGCATACAACGCCAAGGGCCGCCGCTGGCGCTAGCTGTCCCCCGAGCGATCTTACGGGGCCTCTTGTGGCACGGGCTGGCGCGCGACAGCCACCACGGCGTCATAGACCTCGGCGCGCGGCAGGCCGAAGGCGCGCGCCAGCCGCTTGGCGAGCGCGCTCTTGGCCTCGCCGGCCGCAAGCCCCGCGGCAATCTCGTCCTCCAGGGTGCGCTCCGGACCAGACGCGGCCAAGCGACGTCGAGCGAGCTCGTCTTCTCCCGGCCCCGCGATCACGATGACGCACTCCCCGCGCATCTCCCCTCGGGAGACGACCTCCGCCGCAAGCTCGGCCGCCTCGCCGCGCACGACCTCCTCGTGCAGCTTGGTGAGCTCGCGCGCAAGGGCAACGCGACGCCCCGGCATCACCGCCGCGACGTTGGCGAGCGTATCCGCCACGCGGCGCGGGCTCTCGTAGATCACCAGCGTGCCGGGCACAACGGCAAGCTCCCCTAGGCGCGAGCGCTGCGCGCCGGCGCGTCGCGGCAGAAAGCCCTCGAAGAAGAAGTGCTCGCTCGCAAGCCCGGAGGCGGCAAGCGCGCAGGTGACGGCGCTTGGGCCGGGAATCACCTCAACGCGCAGGCCGGCGTCGAGGGCGGCGTCCACGAGGCGCTGACCCGGGTCGGAGACGCCGGGCATGCCCGCGTCCGATACGAGGGCCACCCGCTCCCCACCAGCGATGCGCTCCAGCACGCCCTCGACCTTCTCGGCCATGACGTTCTCGTCGCAGCGCTCGAGGCGGACGTGCAGCCCAAAGGCGGACATGAGCTTGGCGGTGACGCGCGTGTCCTCGCAGAGCACCACGTCGGCCGAGGAAAGGGTCTCGATCACGCGCGGGGACGCGTCGCGAAGGTTGCCGATGGGCGTTCCCACGATGGAAAGCGTGCCGGAAGACCCCATCAGACGATCATCCCGCGCTCAAAGGTCGCCAGGGCCACGCGCGCGTCCCAGCCCCCGAGCATCCCAGACGTCTTCCAGGTGTTGAAGAACCACGCCGGGCAGCTCTCGTACGCGGCGATCTGCTCGGAGGTGTAGACGCGCTCGAGCGCGATGCGGCCCTCGGGCGTCATCTGCGCGTCCGCCACCGGCAGCGACGACGACCACTTGCCCACCATGACGGGCATGCCGGAGCGGCGCGCCTCGCGGATGGAGCGGTCGTGCGCGGCCACGAGCCTGCGCACGCCGGAGGGCCCGGCGACGTCCGTCCGCGTGGTGACGCGATCGAGATGGCAGTCGAGCCAGACGTTGCGGTAGTGGCGCTGCGCCATGAAGCGGCCCCAGCCGCCCGGGATGCCGCCGTCCGGCATGATGACGACGGGATCCTCCCCCGCGGCGCTCCGCACGAGCTCGTAGGCCTCGCGATAGTAGTTGCGCAGGCGGTGGACGGGAACGCCGTCCGTGAGCGCGAGGCCACGGCGCACCTGGGAGACCACATCGTCCGCAAGCTCGAGGCCAAAGAAGCCCACGCGGGAGGCATAGCGCTTGGAGAGGGCAAAGACCACGTCGAGCATCTCGTCGCGCGTGACGTGACAGTCCGCGTTGTCCGGGGCAACGCCGTTGTCCGTGTGCGGCCCGCCCAGATTTATCGCCAGCGCAAAGACGACCTTGAGGTCGATCTCCTCGGCCCAGTTGAGCGCCTCGTCCACGAGCTCGATGCAGCCCAGGTACGGGCCGGGCTCCGGGCCCTGCTCGCCGTACACGTACCAGGGGATGGGCAGGCGCACGGCATTGAAGCCGCGGGCGGCGATCTTGACGAAGTCCTCGCGCGTGATGAAGCTCTCACGATGGCGGCGGACGCACTCCGCGTAGCGCCTCTGGCCAAGGGTGAGGGAAAGGGCCTCCTCGTCAAGGGCACCGGCCTCGGCAAAGAGCTCGGGCGTGACCCACGACTCGAGCGTCAGCCATCCCGTCAGGTTGACCCCGTGCAGGGAATGTCCGCCCATGACGCACCTCCGTCTCTCCCCGGCCAATTATCTCCCCCTCCCGCAAGTATAGCGAGACGATGGGCGTCGGGGCGCATGCTTGCGGAACTGGGGGCAGGCGGCGGGCGCTATCTGGCGGGCGGCTCCTCCGCCACGTAGGTGGCGCAGTTGAGCGGCGTCTCGTAGACGTCAACCTGCGAGCAGGGCATGCCGCGCCCCCGCAGGCGCTCGCAGAAGTGGCGGGCGAGGTTCTCTGCCGTGGTGCGGAAGGGCAGCATCGTGAGGGAGAACCCCTCGGAGGTCAGGGCCTCGATCGTGGCCGGCGCGAGGGTGCCCTCCTCCACGAGGAAGGTGTGGTCGAGCTCCTCCGCGAGGGCGCGGACCTCGCGCTTGAAGACGCCGAAGTCACAGACCATGTCGCGCTGGGTGCCCGTGGCGCCCAGCTCGTCCGCGCGCAGATAGGCCACCACGCGCCATCGGTGGCCGTGCAGGTTCTCGCACTTGCCGTAGTAGTCCGCAAGAAAGTGCGCGGAGTCAAAGCTCGCCTCGGTCTTGAGTCCGTACATGAGGGGGTCCTTTCGGTTGGGGCTCCATCGTAGCGCTTGTGCGACGGGGCGAGAAGGGCGCCGATGGGGTACCATGTCCGGGCACGCAACCGTGGCCAAGGAGCACCCATGCCGCTCTCATCCGAGCTCACCGCCTACACAGCCGCCCGCTACGACGCCCGTCGCCCCCTTCTGGGCGAGAAGGGCCGCGAGACGGAGGCGTTTTGTGCCCCGCTCTCTGCGGACGAGGCCGCGCTCACGCGCTACCTTGTGGCAACGCTGCCGCTCACGGACGTGTTTGACACGCCGCTCGAGGTGCTTCTCGACCACGTGCGCCACGCGCTCATGCTGCACGAGGGCCCGGCGGCGGGGCTCCCCGAGGACGTCTTTGTGCACTACGTGGCGTGCCCGCGCGTGAACAACGAGCCGCTCGACCGCTGCCGCGAGGCGCTCTACGCCGAGCTCGCTCCGCGCGTGGCCGGCCTTGACGCCGAGCGCGCCGTGATCGAGGTCAACTACTGGTGCGCCGAGATGGCAACCTACCAGACCACGGACGGTCGCACGCTCGGAGCACTCGGCGTGGTGGCCGGCGCGGCGGGCCGCTGCGGCGAGGAGTCCACGCTGCTCGTCTCGGCTCTGCGCTCGGTGGGCATCCCCGCCCGCCAGCTCTACGTGCCCTGGTGGGCGCACTGCGACGACAACCACGCCTGGGTTGAGGCATACGCGGGAGGCGCCTGGCACTACCTCGGCGCCTGCGAGCCCGAGGAGGCGCTCGACCGCGGCTGGTTCACCGCCGCCTCCGGGCGCGCGCCCATGGTGGCAACGCGGCTCTTCTCGGACTTTGGCTGTGACGAGAAGGACGTTGTGGGGCGCATCGGATGCACGGTGCTCGTCAACGTGACGGAGAGCTATGCGGCAACGACGCGCCTCTCCGTACGGGCGGCGCTGCCGACGGGCGCGCCCGCGCCGGGCGCCGCGGTGGCGTTTGAGGTGCTCAACATGGCCGGATGGCGCCCGCTCTGCGTCCTTTGCGCCGATGCCGAGGGGCGCTGCGAGGTTGAGCTGGGCCACGGCAGCGTGCGCGTCCACGCCTCCCTGGGCGAGCTCATGGCAGAGCGCGACATCCGCCTTGTGCCGGGTCCAAAGCGGGCACAGGAGGTGGAGCTGGAGCTTGCGCCGGCTGCGGGCGCGCACGGGACCTGGCGCGACCTCGACGTGCGCGCGCCCGAGGACCACCCTGCGCCCACGCAGGAGCTCTCCGCGGAGCAGGCTTCGCGCGGGCGCGTGCGCAAGGCCGTGGCGGACGAGTCGCGCGCCATGCGCGTTGCCGCCATGCGCTCGCATGCCGACCAGCTCGCCCGCCAGGCGGCTCTCGTTCGCCCGGATGACGACGCCGAGCTCGTGACGCGCATCCTGGGCGCCGCGCGCGGAAACGCCGACGCCGTCTACGAGTTTCTCACCGCGGGCACGGAACCGGAGCGCCTGGCGCTTCTCTCCCGCCTTTCCGAGAAGGACTACCTGGACGTCCGGCCCGAGCTGCTAGAGGGACATCTCCGCGGCGCGCTTGCGGCCCCGCGGCGCCACGACGTTGACGCCGGAACCTGGGAGCGCTTTGTGCTCTGCCCGCGCATCGGCCTCGAGCACCTGAGCGCCTGGCGCCCCGCGCTGCCGAGCGCGCTGCCAGAGGAGCTTTCCGCGCTCGTGCACGATGATCCGGCCGCTGCCTGGGCGTGGCTGCGCGGGCATCTCTCCTTCTCGCCCGCGGAGCACCTGGCAAAGCTTGTGGGAACCCCCGTCGGTGCGCTTGCCTCCGGGGAGGCGTCCGACGTCACGCTGCGGACGCTCTTCGTTGCCTCCTGTCGCAGCCTGGGCATGCCGGCACGCCTGGCGCCCGCGGACGGGCGCGCGGAGGTCCTTCTCGACGGCCGATGGCTCTGCGTTGAGGGCGCGGCAATCGCCGAGAAGACCTTTGACCTGCGCCTCGTTTTCCCTGAGGGTCGCGCGCTCTCCTACGGGACGGACTGGGGACTCGCCCGCCTGGGCACCGAGATGCAGGTGGGCGGCCAGGGGCTCTACGGCTTCCACCAGCTCGAGCTCTGGGGCTGTGATCCCAAGCGCCTCGAGGTTCCGGGGGGCACCTACCGTCTCACCACCACGGTACGTCTTCCCAATGGCAACCAACAGGCCTCTGAGCTGGTCTTTTCTGTAAGTGAGCCCACTGAGGTCGCGCTGCGCCTGCGCGAGCCGGCGCCCGAGGACATGCTCCAGCGCATTGCCCTGTCGGACGCCGCGCCGCTGCTGGAGGGCTCGGGCGGCCTCACCCTGCTCGCGTTCGTGGAGCCCACCGAGGAGCCCACCGAGCACCTGCTGAACGAGCTCGCCGAGCGCTCCGACGACGTTGCCGCCGCGGGCCTTACCGTCACGCTCCTTACACGAAGGGAAAACTCGGGCGAGAATTCCCTCTCGCGCGCCCTTGGTGTAATGCAGGTGGCGGGGGTCGACGCCAAGATCGCCCACGACGACCTCTCCGAGCTGCCCGAACGCCTGGCGCGGCGCATGTTCGCCAACCCGGAGCTGCTTCCGCTCGCAATCCTGCTTGACGCGCGCGGCAAGGGCGCGCCCCTCGGCCTCTTTGCCCACGGGGGGTATGCGGTGGGCACCGTCGACCTTGTGCTGAGGCTCGCCGCCCTGGCATAGGGGCGACCTCCGGACGCCTTGCGCGTAAAGGCCGTCCGCGCGGCGCCCCTACGGCTCCTGCGCCCTCGCGGGCGGCGCCACGCTCGTGCCCACCACGAGCTCGGGAGACACGATGTAGAGCTCCGGCTCGCGCGTGCTGCCATTAATCCTGTCCATGAGCAGCTCAAACGCGCGCGCGGCGAGCTGGACCACGTCCTGGCGCACCGAGGTGATTCCCGGCAGGAAGAGCGTCGAGGCCTCGTTGCGGTCAAAGCTCACCACCGAGACGTCCTCCGGCACGCGCACGCCCAGCTCGGTCAGGCGGCTCATCACGCCCACCGTCATGAGGTCGCTCGTGGAGAAGATCGCCGTCACGCCCGTGGCGAGAAGCCCCTCCACCTCGCGATACCCGCTCTCGCTGTGGTAGTCGCACTCCCGGACCCACTCCGGCCGCAGCTCGATGCCATGCTCGGCGAGGGCGTTCTCGTACCCGCGCAGGCGCAGGCGGCCGTTTTGCGTGCGAGCCGTCCGCGCGAGACAGCCGATGCGCGTGTGCCCCCGCTCGATGAGGTAGTCCACTGCCTGGTGCGCGCCCCACTCGTTGTCAACGAAGACCTTGTCGCACGCCGCGTCCTCGATCACGCGGTCAACCATCACGTAAGGGACGGAGAGCCCGGAGAGCACGCCCATGAGGCGCCCCTCGTCATCCATGATCTCGTTGCTCGGCACAAAGACGATGCCGTCCACGCCGCGCGAGTCCAGGCGCTCGAGCTGCTCGCAGTCGTAGTCGCTGCGGTCGTCCGAGTTGGTGATCAGAAGGCCGTAGCCCGCCTCGCGGCAGCACCCCTCCAGCCGTTTTGCCAGGGACGAGAAGAACGGGTTCTCGATGTCGGGCACAATGAGCCCGATGGTGCTCGACCGGCGCATGGCGAGGCTGCGCGCCACTTGGTTCACACGATAGTTGAGGCGCCGCGCCGTGGCGCGGATGCGTTCCTTGCTCTCCTCGGAGAGGCGGCAGGGCCTATTGTTGAGGACCTGGGAGACTGCAGACTCCGAGAGCCCCGTTTCACGAGCTATGTCCTTGAGCGTGACCTTCTGCGGCATCGGGCCCTCTCCCATGGGCGTTATTCACTAGAGAATTGTACGTCTTCCGAAGCGCCTCACGCGGAGTTACCCGCTCTTGAGAAAGAAAACGCCCCCGCCCGGGGAGATGGGCAGGGGCTGGTGGCGCGCTCCTCTCTGGGGAGACTAGAGGAACATCACCACGGAGAGAACGAACATGATCACGACGCCGGAGATCATGGGGATGGCGGTGCGGCGCACGATCTGAATCGGGCTCTTCTCGATGGTGCCGGAGACGATCATGACCACGGCCGAGACCGGGGAGACGGCGCGGAACAGGTTGCCGGCGAGGCCCATCGGCACGGAGATGGAGACCGCGGAGATGCCGGCGGCAGTGGCGAGCGCCGGGATGAGCGGAACGAGGGCAAAGAAGAGCGCGGTGCCCGAGCCGCTGAGAAGGACGATGAGCGCGGTGAGGCCAACGAGGATGAGCGGCAGGACAAAGCCCATGCCGGTGCCGTTGATGGAGACCATGGCGGTCTCGAGCGAGTCGATCAGGCCGATGGAGTTGAGGCCCACGACAAAGACCTGGGCAGCAACGAGCAGGCCCACGACCGGCATGGCGCCGCCCATGCCCTTGAAGAAGCTCTCGCTCTTCTCGAGGGCCTCCTTGCCGCTCCTGCGGTGAACGATATCGCACAGGATGGCGACGACGAGCGAGAACAGCGTGGCAACCTCAACGGAGAGGGAGAACGTGGAGCCGCCCAGGACCTGCATCAGGTACACGGCGATGAGCAGGAAGATCGGGAGCAGCGGCAGGATGGCGTAGATGACCTTGTGAAGCGCGGAGCCCTCGATGACGAGATCCTTCTCCTCCGCCTTCTCGACGTCACCGTGGGCGGCGTCGCGGGAGTCGCAGAAGCGCTGCCAGAAGAAGTGGACCACGGCCATGATGAGCAGCGTGGGGATGGAGACCATCGCGTGGTACTGGAGCACGTACTCGGTGACGGTGAGGCCGGCGTACTCGGGGTACTTGGCGAGCTCCTCGGCAATGGCCACGTTGTCGGAGCCGAGCGGGGTCGGCATGATCGTGGCGGTGGTGGCGATGATCGCACCGGCGGTGAGCGGGCTCATGCCAGCCTTGCGCAGCACCGGGTAGAGCGTGGCGAGAAGGATGATCGCGAGGTTGGAGGCGCTGGGGACCACGAGCGAGAGCACGTTGCCGAGCAGGAACACCACGGGAACGAGCACGTAGGGGCTCTTGATCTTGCGGATGGGGCGCGTGAGCGCGTAGACGGTGGCGTCGTTGGCCCCGATGGCGCTCATGTAGGCGGAGTAGCCGCCCAGGATGAGGATGATGAAGCCGGACGAAGCGATCGTGGACTTGAAGTTGGTGACGATCGCCATGAGGGGGTCGAGCACCGGGAGGCCGGTCCCCGCAAAGTCATCGATGGCAATTGAGCCGCCCGTCGCCATGGCAACGTACATGAGCACGATGCCCATGAGGAAGAGCGTGATCTTGATGTCCATCTTCTTGATGAGCATGAAGATCACCACGGCAAACGCCACGACGACGATCGCGTACATCAGTATGGGATCCATTTCCCTTCCTTTCTTCCTTACCTATCGCGCGCCCAGGGGCGCGCGCTCATGCCTGTGTGAACCTACTTGCACTGCGCCAGGCGCTCGACCATCCAGCTGCGGAAGCGGTCGGCGTCGATGCCCATGCAGACCGTGGCGTTGGCGGGCTTGCCGAGATAGCCCTTGAGGTCGACGAGCGTGCAGCCCGCCGTCATGGAGCCGGCGAGCTCGATGCCCACGTAGGTGTCCACGAGCTCGTACATCTCGGGGCAGAGCAGCACGGCCATGGCGTGCGCGTCGTACATCTTGAGACCCGTGCGCAGCGAGCCGCCGCGGTAGTGGTTGAAGAGCGCGTAGAACATCTCGCCCGCGGGGGACTCGTCGCGGATGCGCTCGCTGTCCTCGGGGCGCAGCATCGCGGCCCAGCCCACGTCCAGGCCCGCCATCGTGATGGGCACGCCGGACGAGAAGACCACGGCCGCGGCCTCGGGATCGGTTGCCACGTTGAACTCCGAGAGCACGCCCTTGTTGCCGCGCGCGGCGGTGCCGCCCATGAGGACGATGCGCTCGATGTGGCTCTTGACCTCGGGATAGGCCTTCAGCGTCAGGGCCACGTTGGTGAGCGGCGCCAGGGCGACGATGGTCACGGGCTCCTCGGAGGCGAGCAGGACGTCGCGCATGGCGTCGACGGCGTTCTTCTCGAGAAGGAGCGTGCGGTCGGGCTCGTCGAACTCCCAGCCCTCCATGCCGCTCGCGCCGTGGACGTTGCTCGCGTCCACGAGCTCTCGGACAAGCGGCTCGGCGGCGCCCGCCGCGACCGGCACGCGCTTGCCGAAGAAGCTCACGAGCTTGAGGGCGTTGTCAGTGGTGTGCTCGATGCCCACGTTGCCGCCGACGGTGGTGATGAGCCGCACGTCGAGCTCCTCGGCAAAAAGGGCGATGGCAAGGGCGACGGCGTCGTCGATGCCGGGGTCGGTGTCAATGATCACGGGCTTCCTACTCATGACCTGCCTCCTTGAGATACTCGTCAACCTCCAGTGCCGTTGGGATCGCCTGCTGGGCGCCCACGCGAGACGCGGTAATGCCCGCCGCACACGACGCCCACCGCATCCCCTCCTCGAGCGGGAGGCCCGAGACCATGGACGCCGCGACGACTCCGATGAAGGTGTCGCCCGCCGCCGTGGTGTCAACGGCACGCACGCGCAGGGCCTCCTGCCGGATGATCCGTCCGTCGCTCAGCGCAACGGAGCCGCGGCCGCCGAGCGTCACGATCGCGGTGTCCGGGCCCTTGGCCGTGAGGGCGATGAGGGCGCGCTCGAGCGAGTCCTCGTCGTCGGGGAAGATGCCGCAGACCGCCTGGCACTCCATCTCGTTGACGCAGACGACGTCGATGTTCGCCCACGCCTCGTCCGGCAGGTCGCGCGGCGGCGCCACGTTCACGATGGTGCGCATGCCGCGGGCCTTGGCGCTCGCCAGGGCGGCGACGGTCGTCTCGAAGTCGCACTCGAGCTGGGCGAGAAACACGTCCCCCCTGCGCGCCACGTAGTCGAGCGCGGAATCCACGTCGGCAATCTTGAGCGCGTGGTTTGCGCCGGGGCTGAGGACGATGCGGTTGTCCCCCTGAGACCTGAGCACAACGGCCACGCCCGTCTCCACGCCCTTGGTGCGAGCGAGCTCGTCGCAACGCACGCCATGGCCCACGAGGCCAGAGACGAGCTGGTCGCCAAAGAGGTCCTGCCCCACCGCGCCAATGAGGTAGGTGGGCACGCCGGACTTGGCGGCGGCAACGGCCTGGTTGGCGCCCTTGCCGCCCGGGTTGGTGAAGAACCCCTTTCCGGGGATGGTCTCTCCCTGCAGCGGCATCCGCTCGCTCTCGATGGTGAGGTCCATGTTCAGGCTTCCAAACACAACAACGCTGTTCATTCGATTTCTCCTCCTTTCTCCGTTTGACTCGTGTCCGTTCGTTGGTGCTAAAGCGCTTTAGCTTCGACATTGAGAGAATACCGCACCTGAAAATGGATGCTAAAGCGCTTTAGCTTACGTGTGGGTGAACGGTGCGTTTGGTTCCGCGAGCGGTGGTGGCATCCTTCTCATCCCGGCGCTCTTCTCGCCGCTTCCCTGCCGGGAAAGGCCGGAATGTCGTACCGTCCCTGGTCACGACGCGCGCACCAAACGCGCCCTCCGCACCAAGGGCAGGTCCCTGGGTGCTTTCGCGCTCGCGCGCGCGGTGACCGGCCACCCGCCAATTGGTTGAGTTTCTTTTGTAACAGTTGGGGCGATTTTGGGTTTGGCAGCCCTGTGCGCTCGCCGGATGCCGTTCCCGAGACCATAACGGGAGGTTTTGGGCAACACATTTTATGTACAGAGGCGATCTGGGCTCCAACGAGTTGCTCTCGGCAGACTTGAGGTGCGTTTGCCCAGATAAAGGTGCTCCTCGCGATCAAAGAAACCGCGAGGAGCACGCGTTGCATCAAACTTGTTGCCCAAAACCGGAGCAATCGGGCAGGGGGCAAGAAGCGCAAGGGACAAGAAGCGCCTCCGCCCGTTACTCGCCGGCGGGCGCTCCGCCCTCGGCAGAGCCGCCCTTGCCGCGCCCGCCGCGACGACGGCGCCGGCGCTTGGCCGTACCCTCCGCGCCCGGCTGCGGCCTCGACTCCGATGACGGCTGGCCACCCTGGGCCGCGGCCTGCTGCGCGCGCTTCTTGCGCGACGGCTGCATCCCGCGCGGCTGCGTGCCCTTCTCGGCTGCGAGCTGCCCGCCCTTGTCGCCCGGACGGCGCGTGCGGCGGGCGCCCTGGGTCGCGGCCTGCTGGGCTCCGGTGTCGCCAGACGCGTCCTCGCCTGCCTGGTGGTGACGGCGACGGCGGGTCGTGCCGGCGCTCGGCTGCGCCGCGGCAACGTCCTCGGCAGCACCCGCCCCGCCGTCGCCCGGGCGGCGCTTGCGGCGGCGGCGCGTCGCGGCGGCGCCCTCCTCGCCCATCGGGGCGGCGTCTGAGCGCTCGCCCGTCGGCGCCCCGCCCGAGACGCGGCGGCGCTTGCGCTTGGGCTCCACAAAGATGTCGGAGGCGTCCACCTCGGGCTCCGCGAGCACGCCGTTCTTGCGGTCAAGCTCGGCAAGGGCCATCTGGACGTCCGGGGAGTCCAGGCGGTCGAGCACCTCGCGCGTCACGGTATCCGGACGGCACGGGCAGCCGAGCTCCTCGCTCTTCCTGTGCGCCGCCTCAGAGGCGGTCATGTCGGCGAGCGCCACGCGAATCTGCTTGCCGTTCTCAAGGCGCAGCGCGATCTGCTCCTTGGGCGTGTCGTACTCCACGATCTTGCCCTTGCCGAGCGGTGTGTCGATGACGGCGTTGCGCTTGGGCGCGCGGCTCTTGAAGTCGCGGTACGCCTCAAACTCGTAGCGCAGGCAGCACATGAGGCGGCCGCACGCGCCGGAGATCTTGGTGGAGTTGAGGGGCAGGTCCTGCTCCTTTGCCATGCGGATGGAGACCGGGTCAAAGCCCGTGGCAAAGCGGCGGCAGCAGAGCTCCTGGCCGCAGTGGCCGTAGCCGCCCACGATGGCGGCCTCCTCGCGCACGCCGATCTGGCGCATGTCGATGCGCACGTGGAACTCGCGTGCGAGGTCGCGCACGAGCTGGCGGAAGTCAACGCGCTCCTCGGCGGCAAAGTAGCACACGGCCTTCTCGCCGTCGAAGAGATACTCAACGCCCACAGGCTTCATGTCCAGGCCGGACTCCGCCACGTGGCGGCGGAAGGCGGGCATGGCGTCCTCACCGCGACGGACGAGCTCCTCGGCGCGCTCGAGGTCGGCATCGGTGGCAATGCGGTCCACGGCGCGCAGCTGGGCGCCGCCGATCGTGGCCTCGAGCTCCTCGGACGTGACCTCGCGCGCGTCCGCGGTGGCAAGGCCGATCTCACGCCCGCGCTCGGTGGTGCAGATGACGTGGTCGCCCTCCTGGGCTCCCGTGTCCGCCGGGTCGAACCAGAGGTCGCGGGCGGCATAGGTGAACTTCACCGGAATGACGGTGGGCATGCGAGTGCCTCCTTGATGCGAAGCAGCATGACCTCGAGGGTCAGCTGGGGCGATACGTTATGCGAGAGGTCGTCTGCCGCGCGCGCCACGGCGTCGAGCGCGCGCAGGGCCCCTGCCGTGGTGCAGCCGGCGGCGATGCGGTCAACGGTTGCCGCGGCGTCCTCGTTGACGATGGCCTCGTCCACGGCCTCGCAGCGAACGAGCACGTCACGCAGCACGGACTCAGCCGCCGCCAGGGCCTCCATCATACCCGAACGCTCCCGCGCGGTGAGGGCGCGCTTGTTGGCGTCCTCCACCTGCTTGAGCGCCGCCGAGGTGAGAAAGTCCTGCGTCTCTCGCAGGGCGTCCTCTTGGGCCCGCTTCACGTCCGCAAGCGGCACGGCCACGGCGGCGACGATCTCGCGCGCGGCGAGAAGGACGTCCCAGGAGTCGTCACGGGCGAGCGCGTCGAGCGTGCCCACTACGAGGCGCCGCACCTGGCGGCGGGCCGTGGACCTCAGGAACTCCGTCGCGCGGGCGGGCGTCCCCGCCACGGCGAGCGCCACGCGGGCCTCCCGCTCGTCCGTGGCGCAGGAGCGCATCACTGCGTCGAGGGCGGCCTTCGGCGAGGTGGCTCGGAACGGCACCTGCTGGCAGCGCGAGACGATGGTGGGGAGCATCGAGGCAGTCGTGCGGGCGCAGAGGATGAACATCACGCCGGAGGGCGGCTCCTCGAGGGTTTTGAGCAGGGCGTTTGCCGCCGTGCCGCGGAGAAGCTCGGCGCGCTCGAGCACGTAGACCTTGGAGCGGGCGCGCGTGGGCGCAAGGCTCGCGTCCGCGATGAGCTCGCGGATCTGCGCCACGAGGTAGCCCGTCGCGCTCCCGGGCATGAGCCAGCGGACGTCCGGGTGGGTGCGGTGCGCCACGCGACGGCACTCGTCGCAGGTCGCGTCACCGCCGTTCGGGCACACAATGCACTTTGCCAACGCCTCGGCGGCCTCGTGCTTGCCCGAGCCCGGCGCGCCCACAAAGAGGTAGGCGTGGGACAGGCGCTTCTCGGCAACGGCCGTGGCAAGAAAGTCACGCACGCGGGCCTGGTCGGAGAGGGTGTCGAGCGCGGCAGGCATCATGCGCGGCCCACGTCCACAAGGTCCGCCAGGGCATCGAGCGCGCGAGCGAGAACCGCGTCCTTATCGCCCGACGCGTCGACGACGCGCACGCGCGCGGGCTCCTCCTCGGCAAGGCGCAGGTATGCCGTGCGGACGCGCTCCTGAAACGCGAGACCCTCCGCCTCCATGCGGTCGGCGCCGCCTGCCGTGGCGCGCGCGTAGGCCGTCGCCGGGTCGAGGTCAAAGACGAGCGTGCGGTCCGGCGTGCGCCCGCAGCTGCCGAGCGCGTTGGCGCGGCGCACGAGCTCGTCGGAGAGGCTGCGGCCCCCGGCCTGGTAGGCATAGGTGGAGTCGTAGTAGCGGTCGCACAGCACCACGGCGCCGCGCGCGAGGGCGGGCTCGATGACCTCACGCGTGAGCTGGGCGCGGCTGGCCTCGTAGAGCATGAGCTCGCACTGATCGCACATCTCGGCATTTTCGGGGTCGAGCAGGATGGCGCGGATCTTCTCGGAGATGGGGGTGCCGCCCGGCTCGCGCAGGCGCACGACCTCGCGGCCGGCCGCCTCGAGCGCGGGGGCAATGAGCTCCGCCTGCGTGGACTTTCCGCAGCCGTCCGCCCCCTCGAGCGTGATGAAGACACCGTCAGCGCGCATGGACCCTCCCTTGGTTTCGTAACCCTTCTATGGTAGCGCCAAGTGCACCGCCCCGCGAGAAAACCATCTGTCGGGACCGATGGTGCGCTTCTCGCCGATTCGGCCCCGTCCTCAGTCGCCGCCGTCCCGTCCTAAGCGCTTTCCCATCCCATGCCCTGTCCCGTCCCATGCCCCGTCCCGGCCCATGCCCTGTCCCGTCCCATGCCCTGTCCCGTCCCGAACCCCTGGTTTTGGGCAAAACATTTGATGCGCGGCAGCGTGCGGCATCAATCGTTTTGCCCACAATTGGGACAAACCGTACACACCCCCAGAGAAACTGCAGGTCGGAACAATACGCAGGCCTCGCCAAAGCTGACCAATATAAAAATAGTTGCCCAAAATCCCAGCAAAAAGCCAGAAAGAGCAAGTCCGAGAGGACCGTGGGGCATCAAAACCCAAAACTATCCTGTTTTGGACACAGAGGTAGCGCGAGGGAGCGACGAGGGAGCGGCGGAGGCGGCAAGGACAGCAAGGGAGCAGCGAGAAGAGCGGCGGCGGGTAAGCGAGGGCTATCCGGGCAGGGCGTCCCCCAGCTTGCAGACGCGCCGGTCGTAGGTGAGAAGACCGTTGCTCTCTGCCTCAACGTCGCTGAGCTGGGTGTACACAAAGCCCGCAAGGCCCTCAGGCTCCAGCGCGTCCGCGGCGGCGAGCTGCGCGCGGACCTTCTCGGCAAACTCGTCCGCGTCAGCGGCGGCGTCGTAGCCGTACGAGCCCGCGATGCAGCCATGGTCTGGGACCACCCAGTTCACGCCACCAAACTCGGAGATCACGAACGCGCGCGGCGGCCGAGCCGGGTCGCGCCAGACCTCGAGCGGGCGGAAGTAGTTGTGCACGCTGAAGAAGTCCCCGCAGCGACGGTCGTACCAGCCACTCGTGGCGTCAATCGGCCGCGTGGGATCGAGCTGGCGCACGGCATCCACCGCCTCGCGCGCATCAAACTGCCCCCAGCCCTCGTTGAAAAGCACCCAGCCCACGATGCACGGGTGCTCGCGCAGCAGCTTGACCGTGTCCACGCAGGTCCTCCGCCACTCATGGCGATACGGCCTGTCCCCCGAGGAGAGTCGCCGGTGCGCCCGCTCCCCCTCGTCGGTGCCGCGCGTCCAGCTCGCGCGCAGCAGCGTGGGCACGTAGCTCGTGTGCACCGCGCTGTAGGTGCCCCCGCCGGAGACCATGTCCTGCCATACGAGCATGCCCAGCCGGTCGCAGATCGCATAGAAGCGCCCCTGCTCCACCTTGATATGCTTGCGGAGCAGATTGAAGCCCAGCTCGCGCATGGTGCGAACATCGTGCTCCAGGGCCTCCTCCGAGGGTGCCGTCATGAGGCCGTCCGGCCAGTAGCCCTGGTCGAGCACGCCGCGCAGGAAGACGGACTCGCCGTTGAGAAAGACGCGCTGGGTGCCGTGCGCGTCCGGGCGCACCTCCACGGTGCGGAAGGCGCAGTAGCTCCGCACGCGGTCCGCGCCAAACGAGACCTCCACGTCATAGAGGTGCGGGTCGTCCGGGCTCCAGAGCCGCGGGCGAGAGACGGGCAGCTCAAGGCGCACCTCCCCCCTCTCGGAGACGACCTTGATGACGCGGGCAATCTCTTTTCCGCCGTCCAGCAGGCGCGCGTCAAGGGTCCCGCTCCCCTCAACGCGGGCGAGAAGCGCCATGCGCCGCTCCTCGGGCTGCGGCTCATAGGAGAGCCCGACCACGTGCGCCGCGGGCACGACCTCGTACCACGCGTCCTGCCAGATGCCGCTCTGCGCCGTGTACCAGATGCCCCCGCGCGCAAGCCGCTGCTTGCCGCGCAGCTGGGTCCCCGTCTCGGACGGGTCGTGCACGCAGAGCTCGAGGCGGTTCTCGCCCGCACGCAGATGCTCGGTGACGTCAAAGGAGAAGGGCAGGTAGCCACCCACGTGCTCGCCGACGCGCCGCCCGTTCACGTAGACGGAGCAGGCCCAGTCCACCGCGTCGAGGTGCAGGACGAGCCGCTCCCCCTCCGCGAGCTCTGGCGCCTCAAACGAGCGGCGGTACCACAGCAGCTCGTTGGGCCCGAGCTGGCGGCGAACCCCTGAGAGCGGGGCCTCGGGCGAGAAGGGCACGAGGATGGGCTGCCACGCCGAACCATCCGTCGGCGGCTCCGCGTTGCGCCAGGCGCTGGCGGCGTCCGGGACGCCGACAAAGACGCACTCCCAGGTGCCGTTGAGCGACGCCCACGTGGCGCGCGCGAGCTGTGGGCGCGGGTGGGAGCACGCGGCAACGTCCTTCTCGCCCGCCGCGATCTTCTCGCCCCACGGGGTCCAGAGCTCGGCCAGCTCGGGCTCGTCGGGCTTGCGCAGCCCCTTGACGAGCACCCGTCTCACGTCCAGCATCGCGCCTCCTTTGATCGTAGGCTCTATTCTCACACAGGAGCGGGCGCGCGACGTAGGGGATGACACGCACGGTTTAGGAAGTTTTGCGTTTTGGGGACACCGCGCGTCGCGCCGATAACCGCTTTCGTGACGCTTTGTCTGGTATTGGGCCACATTTTTTATATCGGTCCCGCAGCGCGAGGTCCTTCTCGCCTCGTTTTGCCGCATATGGCGCGTTATGACAAGTTTTGGGCAACATCTTTGATGCAGGAGGAGGCTTCGCATCAAAGATGTTGCCCAAAACCGGGGCAAAGCGTCAGGGACCAAGAAGGCCGGCGCAGGCACAAGGCGTCAGGCAGGGACGAGAAGAACCCGCGGCTAGGACTTCTTCCTCGTCCCACGTCGCCCGCCGCGACGCGGGGCAGCGGCCTTCTTCTCGCGGCCGGGGCAGTCCATGTTGGGGCAGAGCTTCCACGGGCCGCGCGCCGTCGTCACCACGACCATGGGGGCGCCGCAGTCCGGGCACGTCTCTCCCGTGGCCTCGAGCGCGCCGCGCGCGGGCAGCGGGTAGCTCGTCCCGCACTCCTCGTAGTTGGTGCAGCGGATGAAGCGCTTGCCGCTCTTCTCGGACTTGTGGGCGACCAGGCGCCCCTCGCGCCCAGCCTCGCGGCACGCGGGGCACTCCCCCACGTCAACGTCGGGCTCGCGGTTGGTCACGCACGCAGGGTTGATGCAGGTCTCGTACGCGCGACTGCGGAACGGCTGCACCTTCACGCGAGGCGCGCCGCACTCCGGGCACACGGCCGCCTCGCCCTCCAGGGCAATGATCTTTCCCTGCGGCAGCGGGTAGGTGACGTCGCACTCCGGCCAGCCCATGCACCCCGCAAAGCTGCCGCGCGTCTTGGCCGAGGTCTTGACCACGAGGTCGCGCCCGCACTTGGGGCACACGCCGATCTTGGCGTCGGCCGTCACGGCGTCGGCGATCTGCTCGGAGAGGTCCTCGGTGTGCTCCACAAGCGCGTCCATGAGGCCGGCGAGAAGCGCGCGAGAGTGGTTGACCACCTGCTCCTGCGTCTCGGCTCCCTCGGCAACGTGCGTCATGTCGGCCTCGAGCTCGGCCGTCATCTCGGGCGAGGTGATGCGCGGCGCGTACTGCGTCAGGGCGTCGATGATGGCCATGCCCAGCTGGCTCGGCTCCACCGGGTCGCCGCGGAAGTACTTGCGCTCGTAGAGCGTGTCGATGATGCTCGCGCGCGTGGACTTGGTGCCCAGCCCGCGCTTCTCCATCTCCTGGATGAGCTTGCCCTGGCTGTAGCGCGCCGGCGGCTCGGTCTGCTTGGCAAGAAGCTCCATGTCACTCACGGAGACAACGTCGCCCTCAGCGAGCGCGGGGAGCTGGTCGTCCTTCTTGAGACCGTAGGGATAGGCCGCGCGGAAGCCCGGCGAGACGAGCACGCTGCCCGTCACCGTGAACGGCTCGCCGGCAACGTCGAGGGTGACCTTGGTGCCCTCGATGGTGGCCGGGCCCATGAGCGTGGCCAGGAAGCGCCGCGCGATGAGGTTGTAGAGCTTCCACTCCGCGGGCTGGAGCTTGTCCGGGGACGCCGGCGCCGTGGGGTAGATCGGCGGGTGGTCGGTGGTCTCCTGCTTTCCGCGGGTGGCGGTGAGCTTGTCCTGCTTGAGCAGCTCGTGGCACACGGAGCCGTAGGCCGGCACCGTGGAGAGCATGCGGACGCATTCGCGCAGGTCGAGTGAGGTGGGGTAGACCGTGTTGTCAACGCGCGGGTACGAGATGAGGCCGTCCATGTAGAGGCTCTCGGCGAGGCGCATCGTGCGCGCGGGGCTGATGCCCTCGGCGGCCGCGGCGGCCTGGAGGCTCGTGGTGTTGAACGGTGCGGGCGGGCGCTGCGTACGGCTCTTGCGCTCCACAGCTGACACGCGACCCTCGGTTGCCCCCTCGACGTGCCCAAAGGCGGCGGAGGCCTCGGCCTGGTCCCAGAAGCGGGCGGTGGCGTGCGTGATGCGGAAGGGGCCCGCGGCGTCGCCGTCCTTCTCGGCCTGGCCTTGGATCACCCAGTAGTCCTCGGGCTTGAAGGCAAGGCGCTCGCGCTCGCGCTCCACCACGAGGGCCAGCGTGGGCGTCTGGACGCGGCCGGCCGAGCGCACGTTGCCAAGCCCGCTCCAACGCGCGGCCGTGAGGTAGCGCGTGAGAACGGCGCCCCAGATGAGGTCGATGTACTGGCGGGACTCGCCGGCGTCGGCGAGGTCCTGGTCCAGCTCAACGAGGTTGGAGAAGGCGTGATCGATCTCGGTGCGCGTGAAGGCGGAGTAGCGGGCACGCGAGACGGGCACGTCGGGCGCCACCTCGCGCACCTGGCGCAGGGCGTCCGAGCCGATGAGCTCGCCCTCGCGGTCGAAGTCCGTGCCAATGATCACGCTGTCGGCCTTCTTGGCGAGGTTCTTGAGCGCGCGGATGATCTCCTTCTCGGCGGGGAGCTTCTCGATGGGCGCCCACACCAGATACGGGAGGCTGGCAATCTTCCAGCCCTTGAGATCCACGCCGTTTGCCATGAAGGGCTTGCGCTTGGACTTGTAGGGCGGGCGCGCAAGGCCGTCGGGGACGTCTGCCGGAAGCAGCTCGCCATCGGCCGTGAGGCCCTGCCAGCCGTTCTTGTCGTCAAAGGTCAGCTGGACCGGAAAGTCAACCTTGAGGATGTGGCCGCGCAGGCCGATGGTCACGCAGTCCTCACCGTCCCAGGCGAAGCGATAGACGGGCGTGTTGTAGACCTTGTCGGCCTTGGGCTTGCCGGAGGCCGAGAGCAGCCTCGCGATCTGCTGGGCGGCGTCGTTCTTCTCGGTGATGATGAGCCTCAAAGCGTCACCTGCCTAGAGCTTGTCAAACTCGCGCTGCTCGTAGTCCTCGCGGGACCACTTGAGGGCCTCCTTGCCGTCGCGCGCGACGATGATGAAGCGCGCCACCGCGAGCGCGGCCTCGTAGAGGAAGATCAGCACCGCAAACATGAGGACCATGGTCACGGGGGAGGCGTCAGGCGTCACCACGGCGGAGAGCACCATGAAGGCCACGTAGACGATGCGCCACTGCGAGCGGAACGTCCTGTACGGCACCAGGTGGAAGATCGAGAGGTAGAAGATCAGCAGCGGCAGCTGGAAGGCAAGGCCAAAGCCGATCTCGAGCAGCATGAAGATGTTGAGGTAGTCCTCGGCGTTGGCCATGCTCTGCGCAAACTCGAAGGTCTGGTCGAGCAGCCAGCCAAAGGCGGCGGGCTGGATCACAAAGAAGCAGAAGACCATGCCCAGGAAGAACAGGGCCACCATCGCCGCAACCGTGGGGACGACCCACTTGCGCTCGTTGGGCTTGAGCGCCGGCAGGAAGAAGGCCATGACCTCCCAGATGATGATGGGGCAGCACACAATGACCGAGAAGAACAGGGCCACCTTGAAGCGGATGGTAAAGCCGCCGAGCACGGTGAAGATGTAGAGGTCACCGCCGCGCATGGCCTCGCGAATCTGGTCGATCATCATCTCGATGAGCGTGGGCGTGGCCATGTAGACGACAAGGGCGCAGACGATCACAGAGACCACGATGATGGTGACGCGGCGACGGAGCTCGCCGAGGTGATCCATGATGGGCATGCGCGCGGGTCCGATCGGCATGGTTTAGGCCTCCTTCTCGTCGGTCGTGGCTGCAGCGGCGGGGCGAGAGGGACGCTTCATCGTGTAGAGGTCGCTCACGGTCGGCTTGCTGGGGGCAGGGGCGGGCTGGGGCTCATCGGCGGCTTCGCCGGCGGTGGCATCCTGGCTGGCGCTCGAGGGGGCGTCGTCCTTGTCGGAGGGGGCGGCCTCAGCAGCTGCCGCGGTCTCCTTCTCGGCGGCCTCGCGGGCGGCCTTCTCCTCGGCCAGGCGCTTCTTGCGCTCGGCAAAGGTCTCCGTGCGCCTGGGGCGCTCCGCCTCCTCGCCCTCGGGGAGCTCGAGGTCGGAGTCCTCGTCATACTCCTCGTGGCGCTTGCGGTTGGGACGCTTGGGCGTGTCGCTCATCGCCTCGGCAGCGGGGTCCACGATGTTGGTCTGCACGACCTCCGTGAAGCCCTCCTGGGCGTTCTTGAACTGCCTAAGCGCGCGCCCGAGGGTGCGGCCCATGCCCGGGAGCTTGTCCGGGCCAAAGATCATGAACGCAAAGAGCACGATGAGAACGAGCTCGGTCTCTCCTATGCCAAACACGTGCCAGGTTCCTTCCTTCTCGCTGCCCGGCAGCTACGCTATGCCTCGCGGACGTTGAGGTCGGCCGAGACGCCCAGAAGCCCGAGCACGCGCTCGACGTTCTTCTGCGGGCGGACGACCTCGAAGCGGACGTTCTTCTCGGCGGCGCGGTGCGCGGCGCCCACGAGGACGCCGATGCCGGTCGAGTCGATGTAGGGAACCTGGGCGAGATCCACGCTCAGCTCAGCGCTCCCGGACTCAAGCTGGGCGTCGAGCGCCGAGCGCAGCTGGTCGGCATTGGAGACGTCGACCTCGCCCGCCACGGACACGACGCCGCTCTTGGCTGTGATGGAAAGGCTCATGGGCTTCTCCTTAGTTCTCCTTAGTTCTCCGAGCCGTCGGAGCTCGTCTCATCAGAGGCGCCCTCGTCAGAGGTGCCGTCGGAATCCTCCTCGGAGGTGCCCTGCAGGGACTCGAGGCGGCTCTCTGCGCTGCTCTTGACGCCCTGCTCGCCATCCGGGTCAAGCTCCACGGCCTTCTCGTAGGCGGCGATGGCATCCTCGTCCTCGCCCTGAGCCTGGTAGATGACGCCGAGGTTGAGCCACGAGGAGGCGTAGTCGGGGTCGGACTCGGTGAGCGCCTCGAGGTCGCTGATGGCCGTCGAGGTGTCACCCTGGTAGTACTCGCACATCGCGCGGTTGACGCTAACGTCCGAGTTCTCGCCGAGCGCAAGGAGGCTGTCATACGTTGCGATGGCCTTGTCGAAGAGCTCGTTGGCGTGCGAGGTCTCCTCATCGGTCGTGGCGAGGACGGTGACGTAGGTGCCCCACGTCATGTACGTGTCGCCGAGCGTGCGCAGGGACTCGCTGTCCTCGGGGTTCTCGCTGACCTTGGCCTCGAGGTCCGCGGCCTCGCCCTCGTACTGGGCGTCGATGGACTCAACGTTGAGCTCGGCGGTCTCGCCGGACTGCGTGGACTGGAACACCGAGGCAAGGGCACCGGCGAGCGTGGAGAGCGCAAAGACGACCACAAAGAGCACGATGACAATCTTCTGGAAGCGGGAGAGCTCTCCGGGCTTGCGCGCAGACTTTGCCCCCGACTGCGGCTTGTTGGCCGAGGACTTGCTCTTGTTGGACATGAAACAACACCTTTCGATTGGGTGGCGCCGTGAGCGCCGTGCGCGGCCGATAATAACAGAACTCTGTGAGCCGGGCGTGACAGGCCCCCTCCGCGGGGTCCCGCGCACCCGGTGCACGGCAGCTCACGAGGGTCTGGCCAGGCTAGCGCTCGGCCTTGGCCAGGCGTGCGGAGACGAGCTTGACCGCCACGACAAAGACGTCGAGCGCCTGGCCGAGCTCCTCGAGCGAGGGATAGGTCGGCGCGATGCGGATGTTGGTGTCAAGCGGGTCGCGCCCATAGGGCCAGGGGGCACCGGCGGGCGTGAGCGTGACGCCGAGCTCCTTGGCGAGGGCGACGATGGCCTTGGCCGAGCCCTCCGGGCCCTCGAAGGAGACGAAGTAGCCGCCCTTGGGGTGCGTCCACGTGGCCACGTCGAGCGCGCCAAGGCCGTCCGTGAGCTTCTTCTCCACGAGCGCGAAGCGCGGGGCCACGAGCGCGGCGTGCCTCTTCATATGCTCGGTCACGCCGGCGGCGTCCTTCAGGAAGCGCACGTGCGCGAGCTGGGAGATCTTCTCCGGGGAGACGCGCATGGCGGCAAAGGCGCCGCGCAGCTCCGCCATGTCGGCCGGGGACGCGGTGACCCACGCCATGCCAGAGCTGGGAAAGGTCACCTTGGCCGTGGAGGCAAACTCGTAGACGAGGTTCCTGTTGCCGCCCTGCTCGGCGAGGACGTCGAAGATGTTGAGGAGGCTGTCGCCCTCGCCCTCAAAGGTGTGGACGGCGTAGGCGTTGTCCCAGAAGATGCGGAAGTCGGGCGCGGCGGGCTTGAGCGCGGCAAAGGCGCGCACCACGTCGTCGGAGTAGGTGACGCCGGTGGGGTTGGCGTACTTGGGCACGCACCAGATGCCCTTGACCTGCGGGTCGCCCTCAACGAGCTCGCGCACCACGTCCATGTCCGGGCCGTCCTCACGCATGGGGACGGGGACGTTCTGGATGCCAAAGCTCTCCGTCACGGTGAAGTGGCGGTCGTAGCCGGGCGCCGGGCAGAGGAACTTGACCGTGCCCTGCTGGCACCAGGGCTTCTCCCCGCCGATGCCGTGGACGTAGCCGTGGAGCACGCACTCGTACATGATGTTGAGGCTCGAGGAGCCCATCACGGAGACGTTGGCCGCGTCCACGCCGAGGAGCTCCGCCGCCAGGGCGCGCGCGGAGGGCAAGCCGTCGGGGGCGCCGTAGTTGTCGGCGTCAACGCCCTGGTCGGAGAGGTCGGACTCGCTGGTGAGCAGGTCGAGCATGGGCTTGGAGAGCGCGGTCTGCTCGGGGCTCGGCTTGCCGCGGGCCATGTCGAGCTTGAGGTTCAGGGCGCGCAGGTCGTCCGCCTGGCGCTCGAGGTCCGCGAGGGCGGCGTCGAGCTCGGCGTCGGTCATCTTCTGGTAGGCAGATGCCATGGGTCCTCCTTCAGGTTCCCACCGTTTGTCTCGCATAGTATAGACGCAAGCAGGCCGGGGGCTGCTACCATGTTCCCGACGAAAACGAACGCTTACAGGGTCTACAGGGAGGGCGCCATGTTTGGCAGCGACATCCGCTCGGAGGACTACGGCGAGCTGCAGCGCCTGGTCAACGCCGTTTTTGCGCCCGGAATCTCGTCGCTTGCCATGTGCTCCAAGCTCGACGTGGTGGCCCGCGCGGAGATCTTCGACCTCTGTGACGACCTGCGTGAGGTGGTGGAGGCCCTCCCCTCGCGCACCTACACGCGCCAGCGCCTCTGCGACCAGCTCAACTCGATCCTCGTCGGCCATGGCTGGGCAGGTGTCTACGGCACGGTGGAGTAGCGGGGCGCGGGGCTGACGTCCTTCTCGCGCGCCCACCTGGTAAGCGACCTTCGATTTGAGCTAGCAAGCCGCCCGCCCTTCTCGCCCGGCGACTTCCGTGCGCAGCACAGTCAGCCGGGGAGAAGGACGGGCGGCCTTCAGGTACGTACGAAGCGAGCGCGTCCTACTCGTCCTCGGCCAGCGCCTCCACGATCTCGTCGGTCATGTCCATGGTGTGGTAGACGTTCTGGACGTCCTCAAGCTCGTCGAGGCGGTCGACGAGGCGCTGGACCTTCTTGGCGTCGGCCACGGAGACCTGCGTCGGGGTGGTGGGGACCATGGTGAGCTCGGAGCCCTTGACCTCGATGCCCTGGGCCTCGAGACCCTTTGCCACGTCCTGCATCTTGTCGTAGGCGGTCCAGACGATCCACTCCTCGCCGGCGTCCTCGTAGTCCTCGCCGCCGGCCTCGGCCACGGCCATCATGAACTCGTCCTCGTCGACGGCGTTCTCCTTGTCGGCCACCTTCTTGTCCTCGGACTTGATGACCTTCTCCACGGCGATGGAGCCCTTGCGCTCAAACTGGAACGCGACGGAGCCGGAGGTGCCGAGCGAGCCGCCGGAGTGGGAGAATGCTGAGCGCACGTCGGCGGCGGTGCGGTTCTTGTTGTCGGTCAGGCAGTCAACGTAGACGGCAACGCCGGCGGGGCCGTAGCCCTCGTAGGTGATCTCGGCGTAGTTGGCGGCGTCGGCGCCGGAGCCAAAGGCCTTGTCGATGGCCGCCTTGATCTTGGCGTTGGGCATGGAGACCATGCGCGCTCGGGCCACGGCGGCGGCGAGCGTCGCGTTGTTGTCCGGGTTGGGGTCGCCGCCGAGCTTGGCCGCAACGGTGATGTTGCGGGAGAGCTTGGAGAAGAGCGACGAGCGCTTGGCGTCGATAGCGGCTTTCTTGTGCTTGGTGGTTGCCCACTTAGAGTGTCCGGACATGCACATCCCCTTCGTTGATTCATGGCATGAAACATGCCTACGATAGCGAAGTGACATGCCGTTGTAAAGGGCAATGACGGCCCCCGGCCACGTCTCTGCGCCGTCATGACAAAGGTGCCTGTCACCATTGTCAGGTTTTACAGCTCGTACTTGGCCACGACGCGGCGGATGGCCCTGCCCCACGGCAGCCAGATCGCGGCGAGAAAGGCCACCGTCGCCACGCCATGCGTCACGTCGAGCGGGACGCTCGCCGCGCAGGCGGCAATCACCGCGGGCCACGTGAGCGGGTGCACGTAGCCGAGCACGTGATAGCCGTTCAGGATGAGGCCGTAGACGAGCGCGGAGAGAAACCCCCACCCGTAGAGCACGGGACCGTGCGAGAGCAGGTCCTTCTCGCCAAGGACTCCCCCGACGTAGCCCACAAGACCCCACGCATACATCTGCCAGGGCGTCCACGGGCCCTGCCCGAAGAAGAGGTTCGAGACGAGCGCCGCCAGGGCGCCCACCACAAAGCCGCTCCTCCGCCCGAGCGCGGCTCCCGCCACGATAGCGATGGCCGAGACGGGCTTGACATCGGGCACCGGCGCAAAGAGGACACGCCCCGCGGCGGCAACGGCAGCGAGCACCGCGGTGGGCATGAGCTGGCGCAGCGCCGGCCTGGACGCCTCAAAGCTCGCCAGCATGAGCGCGAGGGCAAGAAGCGCCACGAGCAGCGTGAGCCCCGCCGACGCGGAAACGTCCGCAGCGGCAAGCGCGAACATCACCGTCGGCACGGCGAGAAGCGCCGGCACCTCAGCGGCGGCAAAAGCGCGGGCGAGCGCGCCGGATGTTTGCGAGCGGGCGATCATGGGTACCAGTTTGCCATAGCGCAGGCCGCCGGCAAGGAGGACACCATGCTGTACATTGGCAACTTCAGCTACAACGACGACTCGGACAGCAAGGACAACTACTGCCTCATGCCCTGCATCGTGGAGGCCGAGAACGCCGAGCAGGCCATGGAGAAGTTCGCCGAGCACTTCCAGCAAATTCGCAGGAACTCCGACCTTCTCGACGGCGCACACGAGATCTACCTCGACTCCCTCGCCGAGCTCGAGGCGGCGCCCACCGAGCCGGTCATCTGCCAGTGGCAGAAGATCGTCCCTGCCATGAACGGTCTCTGCAGCATCACGAGCGCGCTGCCCGTGGTGGACGGGGACAGCGACTTTGCCAACGCCTACGCGTGGGGCGAGGACGAGGAGGAGGACGAAG
>DXAB01000035.1 GCA_019117265.1 Candidatus Olsenella pullicola | reverse complement strand
GCTTGCACAGGGCAACGCGACGGCGCTCGCCGCCGGAGAGGATCGAGACGGGCGCGTCCGGGTCCGGGCACTGCAGCGCGTCCATCGCCTGAGAGAGCTGGGAGTCCAGGTCCCAGCCGTTGGCGGCGTCGATCTCGTCCTGGAGCTGGCCCATCTCGGCCATGAGGGCGTCGAAGTCGGCGTCGGGGTCTGCCATCTCGGCGCTCACCTGGTTGAAGCGCTCAATCTTGGCGAGCAGGTCGCCAAAGGCCAGCTCGATGTTCTCGCGGACGGTCTTGTCCTCCTCGAGCGGGGGCTCCTGCTGCAGGATGCCCACGGTGTAGCCGGGGCTGAGCATTGCCTCGCCGTTGGAGACGTCCTCGAGCCCGGCCATGACCTTGAGCAGCGTGGACTTGCCCGCGCCGTTGGGGCCCACCACGCCGATCTTGGCGCCGGGGTAGACGCCCACCGTGACGTCGTCCAGGATGACCTTGTCGTGGACGGCCTTGCGGGCGCGGATGAGCTGATAGACAAACTCTGCCATGGGGTTTCTCGCCTTCTCGCGGGGAACTTCTTGCCCCCATCTTACCGAAAGGCCCGGCGCCCATGGCGCGCGCACATTCACGTGACCTGCACGATTTCTACCGTTCGCGCTTGCGAGCGGCAAATTGCCCCCGTTTGCGTGGCACAATCGAACGAGGAACCACCAGGGGGAAAGGAAGGCCATGCCAGAGGGAATCCGCAAGGTCAACGTCATTGGGCACCTGCATCCGGACACGGACAGCATCTGCTCTGCGATTGCCTACGCTCACCTCAAGAACGAGATCGAGCACACGACCATCTACGAGCCGCGCCGCGCCGGCGCCATCAACCGCGAGACCGCCTTCGTGCTCAAGCACTTCAATTTCAACGAGCCCGAGCTCATCACCTCCGTCACCCCCCAGATCAAGGACACGGAGATCCAGCGCCAGGGCGGCATCGACGGCGAGATGAGCCTCTTCTCCGCATGGAACCTCATGCGCGAGGCCAAGGCGGACACCCTCTGCGTCACCGACGACGAGAACAACCTCGAGGGCCTGATCGCGGTCAAGGACATCGCCAACGCCAACATGGACGTCTTTGACATGAGCGTCATCGGCGAGTCCAACACCTGCTACGCCAACATCGTCGACACGCTCAAGGGCGAGATGATCCTCGGCGACCCCACGGGCCGCGTTACCAGCGGCAGCGTCCGCGTGGGCACCACGCCCGAGATGATGGAGGACACCGTCAAGCCCGGCGACATCGTGCTTGTGACGAACCGCTACGAGACGCAGCAGTTTGCCGTTGAGAGCGAGGCGAGCTGCCTCGTGGTGTGCTGCAGCGCGCACATCTCGAGCAAGGTCATATCCTCGGCCGAGCGACACGGCTGCGCCATCATCACCACGCCCTACGACACCTACGCCGCCGCGCGCATCATCTCGATGTCCATCCCCGTGCGCGCCAAGATGCTGCGTGAGGGCATCCTCAAGGTGAGCGTCAACACCTCCGTTGACGACGCGCGCAAGATGATGGCCCACTCGCGCCACCGCTTCTTCCCCGTCATCGACGAGAACAGCAAGTACGTGGGGCTCGTGAGCTCCCCCAACCTCCTTGCGGCCAAGAAGAAGCACGTCATTCTCGTTGACCACAACGAGCGCTCGCAGTCCGTGGAGGGCCTCGAGCAGGCAGAGATCATGGAGATCATCGACCACCACCGCATCGGCTCCATCGAGACCTCCGGGCCGGCCTACTTCCGCAACATGCCGGTGGGCTGCACCTGCACGATCGTCTACATGATGTATCGCGAGAACGGCGTGGAGATCCCCAAGAACGTGGCCGGCCTCATGCTCTCGGCCATTCTCTCCGACACGCTGGCCTTCCGCTCCCCCACCTGCACCCAAATCGACCGCGACACGGCCGCCGCGCTCGCAAAGATCGCCGAAGTGAACATCGACGAGTACGCCGACGAGATGTTTGAGGCCGGCGCCGACCTCACCGGACGCACCGCCGAGGAGGTCTTCAATTCCGATTTCAAGATCTTCAGCCGCGGCAACGTCAAGTTTGGCGTTGGCCAGGGCAGCTACATGACCGAGCGCAGCCGCAAGGCCGCCGAGAAGCTCGTGGGGCCCTACCTCGCCGAGGCGGCTGCCCTCGAGGAGCTGCCGCTGGTCTTCTACCTGTTCACCGACGTCAAGAGCTCCTCGAGCGAGGTCCTCTGGTACGGCGAGGGCGCCGAGGACATCATCGCGCGCGCCTTTGACACGGACCCGGAGAACAACATGGCGCGCCTGCCGGGCGTGGTGAGCCGCAAGAAGCAGGTCATCCCCGCGCTCATGGCAACGCTGCAGAGCATCCAGGAGGACGTCCTCTAACTCGCTGCCCCCATGCCGCCTTGCCGCCCGTCGGATGTGTGTCCGGCGGGCGGTATATCATTGCTGCGACAACCAGACGTCCCAAGGAGCCCCCATGGCAGAGTCGCACTTCCTCGCGCTGCTCTCCCGCATGAAGTACATCGAGCGCTGGGCGCTCATGCGCAGCTCGCGTGCCGAGAACCTCTCTGAGCACTCGCTCGAGGTGGCGCTTATCGCCCACATGCTGTGCGTCATCGGCAACGTGCGCTTTGGCCGCTCGCTCAACGCCGAGCGCGCCGCCCTCGTGGCGCTCTACCACGATGCCTCCGAGATCATCACCGGGGACATGCCCACGCCCGTGAAGTACCACGACGGGGAGATCCGGGAGGCGTACAGGGCGGTGGAGAAGAGCGCCGAGGAGCGGCTCGTAGCCACGCTGCCAGACGATCTGCGCCCCGTCTATGAGGGGGTGTTCTGGACGGGAGAGGATGCCGGCAAGGACGAGCTCTACCTGCGCCGGCTGGTAAAGGCCGCCGACAAAATCTCCGCGCTCATCAAGTGCGTCGACGAGGCGCGCTCCGGAAACGCTGAGTTTGAGAGCGCCGAGAAGACCTGTAGGGCCGCGGTGGACAAGATGGCCGCAGAGCTTCCCGAGGTTGCTGACTTTGTTGCGGAGTTTCTCCCCTCCTATGGAGCCACCCTCGACGAGCTGCTGTAATGTCAAAAGGGGACGTGTTTTTTCGCCCAGAGTTTTCGGGACAGGCCGGGGCGCGAAGCACCGCCCCCGGCCTGTCCCGAATCTGGCGGCGGAACGGGGCGGATGTGACCCGGGTGCGCAAGATGTTCCGGGACAACATGGCGGATTACAAGGCCAGGGCAATCACCATC
>DXAB01000034.1 GCA_019117265.1 Candidatus Olsenella pullicola | reverse complement strand
GACGGTTCTCACGAAATGCCGTCCACGCCCCGCCCCCCTTACGAGAGGGGGCGAGTTCCGGACGCTCTTCTCGCCCAAACCGTCCGCAACTTGCTCGTATCACCCGCCTGTGCTTCTCGTCAGGTTTTGGGCAAAATGTTTGATGCGACTGCGGACGGGATATAAAACCTATTGCCCATAACCACCGAAGTAAAGGCAAGAAGGTCACTTCTGGCAAGTTGTGGGCAAAACACTTTATGCGTCAGCGAGAAGAACATCAAACTTTTGCCCCACAACTTCCCGGAGCGCCCGGAGAGCCACCTGCCGTGAGACAAGAAACCGCCCCGAGCACAAAACTTCCCGTTCTGTGCATCGGGGCGGCGGCACAATCAGCAGATGAGCTGCTACACACGCTCAAAGCGGTACATGAAGTTCTCATACGGCGAGTTGGGGACGGTGAGCGGCAGGCCCATGTCCATGAGGGCGTCGGCCGAGAACTCGAAGCCGTTGCTCACCATGCGGTACGTGGCGCCGGGCGTGAGGCCGCGCGGCACGACGTAGTTGGCCTTGGCGTAGCCGTCGACGCGCGTGACCACGGCGCACACGAGCGCCTCCGAGCCGTCCTCCGAGACGAACTCCCACGACGCCACGTCGGAGTACTTGGGGTCGCTCAGGCGGTAGAAGAGGCCCTCGCGCACGAGGTGCTCGATGCCTCGGTAGGTCTTGACCTGCGTGCGGATGAGCTCGCAGGCGCGATCGTTCAGCTCCATGAGGTCGAGCTCGTAGCCAAAGGCGCCGCCGGCCATGGCGACGGTGCCACGCGCGCCCAGCGGCACGGTGCGGCCCGTGATCTCGTTGGGGCAGGCGGAGACGTGGGCGCCCACCGCCGAGCACGGGTAGCCGAAGGAGGTGCCGTACTGGATCTCCAGGCGGTTGCGCGCGTCGGTGTTGTCCGAGGTCCAGATCTGCGGCGTGTAGTAGAGCATGCCCGCGTCAAAGCGCCCGCCACCTGCGGAGCATCCCTCGATGAGGAGATCGGGGTAACGCGTGCGGATGCGCTCGAGCAGGTCGTAGAGGCCGAGCATGTAGTCATAGAGGACCTTGCCCTGGTCGGAGGCAGCGCGGGAGTGCACGTCCACGATCGAGCGGTTGTAGTCCCACTTCACGTAGTCAATGCCGCCCTGGTCGAGCACCGCGGAGAGCTGCTCGAAGAGGTTGTCGCGCACGTCGGCGCGGGAGAGGTCGAGCACCAGCTGGTCGCGGCCGAGCACGGGCGGCTTGCCCGGTATGGCGAGCGCCCAGTCGGGGTGCGCGCGGAAGAGGTCGGAGTCCTCGTTGACCATCTCGGGCTCGACCCAGATGCCAAAGCCGAGGCCCACCTCGTTCACGCGGCGAGCGAGGTCGGCAACGGAGCCGCCGAGCTTCTCCATGTTGGGCTTCCAGTCGCCGAGGCCGCGGTGGTCGTCGTTGCGCGCGCCGAACCAGCCGTCGTCCATGACCAGCATGTCGAGCCCGAGGTCGGCCGCCTTCTTGGCCAGCTCCACGAGCTTGTCGCCCGTGAAGTCAAAGTAGCACGCCTCCCAGGAGTTGATGAGCACGGGACGCGGGGAGTCTCGCCAGGGGCCGCGGCACACGCGCTCGCGGATGCAGCGGTGCAGGTTGTGCGAGATCTTCTCGAGGCCTGCGCCGGAGTAGGTCATGATGACCTCGGGCGCCACGATCTTCTCGCCGGGCTCGAGCGGGTAGGAGAAGAGGTCGGAGGCCAGGCCCATCTGCATGCGGGTCTGCTCGTACTGGTCGCGCTCGACCTCGGCGAGGAAGCCGCCGCTGTAGACGAAGCTCATGGACCAGGCGCGACCCGCGGTCTCGGTGGCGTCGTGGTCGCAGAGGACCATGACGGGGTTGTACTGGTTGGAGGACATGCCGCGACGGCTACCCACGCTGAAGGAGCCGTTGCCCACCGCATGGCGAGAAGGACGGCGCTCCATCGCGTGACGGCCGTCAAAGGAGATGACGTCGAAGTCTCCGGTCACCATGTCGAGGCAGGCGGACTGGAGCTTCTCAACGGTGAGGCGGCCGGGGCCGACGTTTCTGACGACCGAGGCACGAGTGATGACGTCATAGGCGGGCATGAGGCCGTAGAGGAGCTCGACCTCGAGGCCGAGCCGCTCGTCGGCAAGCGTGATCGAGAGGGTCTGCGCGCCGTCCTTCTCGCCCTCGTCGTAGACGGCGGGAAGCCCGGGAAGGCCGTACTTGCCCGAGCGGATCTCATGAGACCTGTAGCGCAGGTCGCACCCGAAGGTCCCGTCAGCCCCGCGCACCATGAGCAGCGGGCTCCTCATGTCGCCCTCGCCCTGGAAGGGGAGCTCCTGCGGGAGGACGTCGAGCGAGTAGGTGCGGTCCGCCACGTCGTGCGGGCATCCGCACATGCCGCTGCGGTCGGCATAGGTGATGAGATAGGACGTGCTGGAGGACGTCCTGGCTCCATAGTAGAGATGGAGCAGGTAGCCATGTTCGTCGACCCGCATCTGATAGGTCGTGTGCTCAGTCGAGAGCGTGAAGATGCGCTCGGGGGCATCGTACGAAATGGGCATGTGGCGGCTCACTTCCTCGTATCGCGGAAAAGTTCGGGCAGAGTGTAGCGCATGACGCAAGACAATGGGCTCGGCTAAGGGGACGCCCGGAACCCATCACAAAATGCATGGATTCCGGGCGCCAGGGGGACGGTTCTCACCCTCTCGAGGAGGGGGCTGCCTTACTTCACAGCACCGTTGGTGACGCCGCCGATGATCTGCTTCTGCGCCACGATGTAGAAGATGATCATGGGAAGCATGGCCAGCAGGTAGGAGGCAAAGGCCAGGTTGTAGTTCGTGGCAAACGCGGTCTGGAAGTTCATCTGCGCGAGCGGCAAGGTGTTGACGCCGGAGCCGCCCATGATGACGAGCGGGGTCATGACGTCGTTCCACACGGCCAGGCCGGTGATGACGGCAACGGTGGCGTGCATGGGCTTCATGAGCGGGAAGATGACCTTCCAGTAGGTGGTCCAGGTGGACGCGCCGTCAACGCGGGCGGCCTCCTCGAGGGCGGTGGGGATGTTCCTCAGGTAGCCGGTGTAGAGCATCATGTTCATCGGCATGTAGAACACGACGTAGAGGACCATGACGCCGACCATGTTGTCCAGGTGCAGGATGGCCGTCTGCTTGACGAGCGGCATCATCAGGATGGCAAAGGGCACGTACATGCCGGCCACGATGAAGTAGTAGGACGCCTTGAAGAGCTTCTTGGAGTCCATGTTGCGCCCAATCGCGTAGGCGGCGAGGCTGTGGACCAGGACGGAGATCACGACGGCCGCCACGGTGATGATGAGCGAGTTCAGGAACGAGTTAAAGAAGTCGGTGACCTGGATGGCCTCGATGAAGTTGTCAAGCGACCACGAGGAAGGCAGCGACAGGATGCCGGCGATGTCGTTGGTCATCTCGGAGGGGTCCTTGAAGGCGATGACCACCGCCATGTAGAGCGGGAAGATGATGGTGATGAGGCCGACGATGAGCAGGATGGTGATGGGCCAGTTGACCCGCTCCTTGACCTTGGCAGGAACAGTGTTGTTAGCCATTAGAGCTGCTCCTCCTTACTGTTCAGGAACTTGGTCTGGGCGATGGAGATGACGGCGATGACGATGAAGAAGATGACCGCGTTGGCGCACTGGAAGCCGAACTGGCTGTTGTTGAGGCCGTTCTGGTAGATGAGGTACGAGATGGACTCGGTGGACTGCGCCGGACCGCCGGAAGTCATGGCCACGATCTGGTCGAAAGTCATGAGCATGTCCTTCATGACCAGGACCATGTTCGTGGTGATGGACGGCATGATAAGCGGGAAGGTCAGGTAGCGGAACTTGTCCCAGCCGGTCGCGCCGTCAAGGGCACCCGCCTCGTAGACGTCCTCGGGAACCGACGAGAGGCCGGTGATGTAGATGATCGTGGTCTGCGCGCAGGCCTGCCACACGAGGACCACGACGATGGCCACCCACGCCCACTCGGTGCTCGCCAGCATGGAGGTGGTGCCGGTGAGGGCGGGCACGATGTAGGTGAAGAAGTAGCTGAACACGTAGCCGACGACGAGGCCGCCGAGGATGCGGGGCACGAAGTAGATGCCGCGCAGGGCGCTCTTGAACTTGATCTTGCTGGAGAGGCCGATGGCCAGGACGAGCGAGATCACGTTGACGAGAATCGTCGAGACGACGGAAATCTTGAACGTGAACAGGTACGAGTTGCCCACACGGGCGTCCTGGAACAGGTCGATGTAGTTCTGCAGGCCCACGATCTCGAAGGCGCCGTAGCCCTTGGAGTC
>DXAB01000004.1 GCA_019117265.1 Candidatus Olsenella pullicola | reverse complement strand
AGGGTAGATTGTCACCATGAGACTCATGGTGACAATCTACCCTGTCACCTTTGTCACCAACTTGCCCTGTCACCTTTGTCACCAACTTGCCCCGCCGCCCCAGCATCACTGGCGGGAAGAGACGTAGGAATCGTCAATCGTGATCTTGCAGACGGCGCGCGGGTAGCGCTCGCGCACGAGCTCGGAGATGCGTTTGCGCAGCTCGCTGGCAGAGAGCGCAAAGTCAGCGGGTCGCACGCAGTCAAAGATGACGTTGGTGTGCGTGGGCCCGGGCACGCAGCGCAGGTCGTGGATGGAGAGGCGCTTGTCGATGCCCTTCACGGCGAGGTCGATCCAGTGGCGCATGTCGCGTACCTGCGGGTCGTTGGTGACGATGGGGTCGTAGTGCAGCGTCATCACCAGGCCCTCCTCGGCCTTGAAGTCCTGCTCGATGTTGTCGAGAAGGTCGTGCTGCTGGAGCGGGTCCCCCTCGGCCGCCATCTCAACGTGCGCGCTCGCGAACTGACGCCCGGGGCCGTAGTCATGGACCATGAGGTCGTGCGTGCCGAGTACGCCGGGATAGCTCATGATTCTGGTGCGGATGTGCTCCACGTAGGCAGGGTCCGGCACCTTGCCCAAAAGCGGGCTTATCGCCTCCTGCACGAGCTCGATGCCGCTCCAGCAGATGAAGCCGCCCACGGCAAGGCCCGCCCAGCCGTCGAGGTCAAAGCCAGAGAGCTGGGAGATTACCGCGGAGGCGAGAACGGCGGCGGTGGAGATGACGTCGTTTCTTGAGTCTACAGCCGTGGCCTCGAGGGTGTCTGACGAGATCGCGCGACCAAGCTTTCGGTTGAATGCTGCCATCCAGAGCTTCACGAGCATGGACCCCACGAGAGCCACTACAACCGCCGGGCCAAACTCGGTGGGCTCGGGGTGGATGATCTTCTCGAGGGAAGAGCCGAGCAGGTTGAGCCCGATGGCGCACACCAGCACCGCCACCACAAGGCCTGCCAGGTACTCATAGCGCCCGTGACCGTAGGGGTGCTCCTCGTCTGCCGGTCGGCTCGCGAGCTTGAAGCCCAGCAGGCTCACCACGTTGCTCGAGGCGTCGGAGAGGTTGTTGACGGCATCCGCCACGATGGAGACGGAGCCAAAGAGAAGCCCCACCGCGCCCTTGCCCAGGCAGAGCGCCACGTTGCATACGATGCACGTGATGCTCGCCACCAGCCCGTAGCGCGTGCGCACGGCCGGGCTTGCCACGTTGTCCGCATCCGGGACAAACGTCCTCACGAGCCATTCTGTCATGAATACCCCCTCACATGAAGCGAGGGAAAGTATACCCCGTGCCCAGGACAAAGGTGCGGCTTCCTCTTTCCCGCTCAGGCGAGGTGAAGAAGGCGCAGCAGGGGAATCCTCACGAGCCGGTCAAGGGCAAGCACGCAGACGAGAAGGACAAGACTCGCGGCCACGCCCGCAACAAGGAGGGCGGCCTCGCCGCTCGCGAGCGCCGCGGTGCAGAGATCGTCCACGAGTGGGTGCCAGATCGAGCCAAACAGGGACTGCGCCACGCAGAAGCCCAGGATGGAGGGGGTAAGCTCGCAGACGAGGCATGCGGGGCGAGTGATCTTCTCATCCTCTTGTGCCACGTTGCGACCGCCCTCGGAACGTCCTGAGGCCACGGCGAGCGAAAAAACGGCCAGCGCAAACGAGACGAGCGAGGTGGACTTGAAGGAGAGTGCCGCGAGCAGGGCCGTGTTGCCGGAAAGCCCGGCCGCGCCCTCCGTCACCAGGGCGACGGCAACGCAGGTGCCCAGGAGCGCCCGCGCGTGGGGCACCACGCGGCCGGAGAGCGCCCCGCCGGTAAGAAACGCCACGAGATAGCTCACCGCGCTCATGAGCTTGCGCCACTCAAGGAGGCCGCGCTCCTCGCCTCCGGGGGAGACAAACGCTATGTAGGCATTGACGGCAAAGATGAGCGCCACGAGCACGGCCACGGCCGCGCGGGGCCGTCTCACGCGGGCCCACACCCAGCCAATAATGGGCGTTGCGGCAACAACGACGAGGTAGACCCATATGAACTGAAGGCCGCCAACGAGCCACTGCGTCTTTGCGAGCGAGACGCGCTCCATCGGGACGAGCCACGTGCTCACGGCAAGCGCGAGAAGCGCGTAGAGAAGAACGCTCGCCAGAATGGGGAGCGCGCGGCGGACGGTCCTTCTTGCCTGGTCGGCCCAGTAGCCGGGGGCTCGGGCGGCGGCCGCGGCGCGCGGGACGAGGAAGTAGCCCGAGATGAGAAAGAAGACGTGGTTACCGTAGGCGCCGAGCAGGCTGATGAGCCCAAGGGCGAAGAGCGCGGGCGGGCTGGCCTGCCATGAGCCGTCCGTTGCGGCGTCAAACCAGGTCTGGAAGGTGTGGAAGACCGCGATGCCCGCGATTGCCACCAGGCGCAGCACCTCGATGCGCGGGTTGCGACGCTGTGGCGCTCTCTCGCTCATGCGGTCCTCTCTGTGCGGGCGGATGCGGTGTGGCCTTAGCTTACACGAATCTGCCACGGGAGGTCCCAAACCGTACCGTCGCAGGTAGATTGCGGCGTTTGCGCGGCGGGTGCGCGCAGGGGCTCCCTTTCCGCCCTTCTGTGCGCCGCGCGGAGGTGCTTCTCTTGAGGATGTCTGCCGGCTTCTTGCGGGAGGGGGTCACATGGACCTGGCGTGTCTCGTCGTGCTTCTTGGGGCGCTGGCGTGGTCAACGGTCACGGACCTGCGCCGTCGCGCCATTCCTAACGGGTGCGCGCTCGCGGTTGCGCTCTCCGGGCTCGCGCTGGGCGCGGCAGAGGGCGTGCCGGCGCGCTCGCTTGCGGGAGGGCTCGTCGCGCTTGCCGTGCTCCTGCTCGCGGCATGGGCGTCCGCCCGCCGGGCTGGCGCGCCGGGGGTCGGCGGGGGAGACGTCAAGCTCCTCTCGGCGCTGGGGCTCTGGCTTGGGCCCGTGACGGGGCTTGTGGCGGTTGCGCTCTCGTGCCTGCTCGGGGTCGTGGGCTGGGCACTGGCCGTGGGTGCGCGACGGCTCTGGCGCCGCAGCGAGGGGGAGTCACCGTGCGAGGACCCCGCTGGTCTTGGCATCCCCATGGCCCCCGCCATCGCGCTCGCCGCGCTTCTCGCCCTGCCCGCGCGCATGGGCGCGATTGGCTGACCCTTTCGTGACCACGCGGTTACCGTCTGCGACTTTGTGGGAGCATGTGGCGCCGTGGTGGGGTTATATCTAGAATGGTCGCATGTCGGATCCCCAACGCCTGGCGTGCGGCTTCTTTTGGGTGCGACGGCCCCCGACCGTCGCACCTGCCTTCTTCAAGTCGTGTCGTGCGCGGGCGTTTGACATGGGGCGCGCGAGTCCTGCGCGCGTCTGCGCACGGCACGCTTCGAAGGGACCTCCCGTGATTAGGCTCGTACTCTCCGATCTTGACTCCACGCTCATCTGGCAGCCCGATCACACGGTCACGCCGTTTGCCCTGGATGCCATCCACGCGCTGCAGGCCGCGGGCGTCCACTTTGTTCCCTGCACGGGGCGCATCTTCCGTGACCTCCCGCGCATGTTTGCGGGAGACGAGTCCGCGTGCGCCACCGCGGTGACGAGCAACGGCCAGCTTGTCTACCTCGACGGCGAGCTTGTGGAGAAGGTGCCCATCGCGCACGAGGCGCTCGTTGCCGTTGCCGACGAGCTGCGCGGGGTTGATGACGCCTACCTGGTCATGGAGTACGGCGGCGAGAAGGTCGCAGTTGGTGCGGATCTTGGCTTTGTGCTCGCGCACCCGGACAACTTCTGGCGTGTGGAGACGGCGCTTTCCGAGGTTCCCGACGAGCCCTGCTACAAGGCAAACGTGCGCGTGGTGGGGAGCTTCGAGCGCTGCCGGGAGGTCGCTGCGGTGCTGGGGGCAGCCCTCGCCGAGCTCGACTTTGTGTGCCCGATGCCCGGCACGCCCCATATAGATCTCACGCCCCACGGGTTTGGCAAGGACCACGGCGGGGATTTTCTCATGGAGCGTCTGGGCCTCACGCCGGACGAGGTCTGCTGCTTTGGAGATGCCGAGAACGACCTCGCGGTGCTGCGCCACTACCCGCACTCCGTTGCGGTGGCCAACGCGGTGCCGGCGGTGCGTGAGTGTGCACGCTGGCACATCGGACGCGCCGACGAGGAGGCCGTGGCGCACGCGCTTCTTGACATCGCGAGGGCAACGGCAGCCGGGCGCATGCCTTCGTTCATGGGCGCTTGAGGGATGATGACAAAGGTGATGACAAAGGTGACAGGGTAGATTGTCACCATGAGTCTCATGGTGACAATCTACCCTGTCACCTTTGTCACCAACTTGCCCTGTCACCTTTGTCACCACCTCACAGCCCGCCCCGCCGCCCTCATGTCGCCAGATTGGAGTTTTGATGCCCGGAACCTACAAGTCAAAGCAGATGATCGTAATGCGTCGCGACCTCAAGATGCGAAAGGGAAAGATCGCCGCGCAGGCGGGCCACGCGTGCGTCGAGGCGGTTCTCATGGCCCTCGTTCGCGAGGGCCGCGGCGCCAGCCTCCGCGCGAGCGACGGCTGGGCTTGGGTCGATCACGCTGAAAATGATGTCACCCCGCTCACCGACTGGTTTGACGCCGGGGTGGCCAAGGTCTGCGTGTACGTGGACTCCGAGGAGGAGCTGCTCGACCTGGCCGAACGCGGGCGCGAGCTCGGCCTCGCCGTGGCGCTCGTACGCGACGCGGGCCACACCGAGTTCCATGGCGAGCCCACCTACACCTGCCTCGCCTTTGAGCCGCTCCCTGCCGAGAAGATTGACCCGCTGACCGGTGACCTGCCGCTGTACTAGCTCACTCGACGCTGGTTGGCGGCGGGCAAGCTGTGGCGACAGAGGTGACTGGTGACAAAGGTGACAGGGTGAGTTGTCATGAAGCGCGCTTCATGAC
>DXAB01000003.1 GCA_019117265.1 Candidatus Olsenella pullicola | reverse complement strand
CCTTGCATCAAAGGTTTTGCCCAAAACCGGGGGGCGCCCGGAGCGGGGCGGCGCGGGGCGTGATGCTACACTCGGTACGTCGAGCTGTGAAGGAGGACGCCTCCGTGAAGGTACTCATTGTTCCCAACTTCTCCCGCGCGGACGCCCTGGAGGGCGCGCGCCATCTTGAGGAGTGGCTCTTCGACCAGGGCGCCGACGTGCTGTGGGCTCGCGACAAGAGGCTCTTTCCCAGCGCGGAGGACTCCGCGGAGGGCTGTGACCTCGTGGTCTCGCTCGGCGGCGACGGAACGCTGCTGCGCGCCGCGCGCATCGTGGGCTACGCCGGCACACCCATCGTGGGCATCTCCTACGGCCACCTCGGTTTTCTCACCGCGGCGGGCCCCGAGGAACTCATCGTGACCGTGTCAGACGCCCTCGCCGGCGAGCTGCACGTCTCTCGCCGCGCGACGCTCGACATCGAGTGCGAGTTCGAGGACCGCGAGGGGGAGGTCCACACGCGCCGCTGCTTTGCGCTCAACGACTTTGCCGTCTCGCGGGGCGGTGCGGGCAACATGGTGGAGTTTGACGTCTCCGTCTCTGGCAAGCACATCGACCGGCTGCGCGGCGACGGCTTTGTGGTCTCCACGGCAACCGGCTCGACGGGCTATGCGCTCGCCGCTGGCGGCCCCATCGTGACCCCGGAGTTCACGGGCATGGTGTGCGTGCCCATCGCCCCCCACACCATCATGGCACGCGCTTTCCTCACCTCCCCGGCCGACGTCGTGGAGATCGAGATGAGCCCGGAGCGCCCGGTCATGCGCCACTTCTTTGCCGACGGCCAGCCCGTCCCGCGCGAGAAGGGCTGGCGGGGCGTGCGGGCCTGCGTGCGTCGCGGCCCCGGGGACATCGTGCTTCTCGACCGCAGCGCGCAGAGCTTCTACGACTCGGTCTCGCGCGTCTTCTACGGGCAGGTGGGAAAGTAGATGATCGACGAGCTTCACGTGCGCGACGTCGCGCTCATTCACGATGCGACCATAGAGCCCTCGAGCGGACTCACGGTGCTCACGGGCGAGACGGGCGCGGGAAAGACGGCCCTGCTCTCGTCGGTGAAGCTGCTGGTGGGGGAGCGCTCGGACGCCGGCATGGTCCGCGAGGGCGCGCCGTCGCTCGAGGTCGAGGGTCGCCTCTTCCTGCGCGGCGACGGCGAGGACGGCACCGTGGTGCGCCGCCGCGTGAGCGCGGACGGCCGCGGGCGCGTGGAGCTTGACGGCCACATGGCGAGCGTGCGTGAGCTCGCGGAGCGGGTCGGCTCGACGGTTGACCTCTGCGGGCAGCACGAGCACCAGCGCCTCCTTGCCGTCCAGTCGCACGTTGAGATGCTCGACTCGTGGATTGGCGCCGCCGCCGCGGACGTGCTCGCAACGTATGCCGACGCACTCGCCGCCTCCGAGCGGGCCGCCTCCGAGCTGGAGCGCGTTCGAGAGATGAGCCGCGCCACGGGCGAGCGCCTCGAGGAGGCCGCCTTCGTCCTTCGCCGCATCGATGAGATTGACCCGCGCGAGGGGGAGCTCGAGGAGCTCGAGGCGCAGCTGCCGCGCGTGGAGCATGGCGAGGCCCTCATGGCCGCCGCCTCCGGCGCGCGCGAGCTGCTCTCCGGAGATGACGGCGTCTGCGACGCCCTGAGCGACGCGGTGCGCACGCTCGGTGACGCCGCGCGCTTTGACCCAGCGCTCGGCACGTGGGCAAAAACGCTCGAGAGCTCGCTCATCGACATCGAGGACGTCTCGTCCGAGCTGCGCGACTACGTCGACGAGGTTGACTTTGACCCGGAGGAGCTCGAGCGGATCCAGACGCGCCTCGCGCGCCTGGAGGGCCTGATGCGCACGTACGGACCGCGCATGGCGGACGTGCTCGAGCGCCGCGAGCGTGCGCGCGAGGTCGTGGCGGCGGCGAGCGACGGCGGCGAGCTCGAGCGTCGCGCCGCAGAGGAGCTCGAGCGCCGCGAGGCCGCGCTGGCCAAGGCGGCCGATGCCCTCGACGCCGTGCGCGTTGAGGCGGCACCGCGCCTTGCGGCCGCCGTTTCCGGGCAGATGGCGCTCCTCGAGATGGGCACCGCCGGGCTCGAGGTCTCGATCGAGCGGCTGCCCCGCGCGGAATGGGGGCGTCGCGGCCCCTCTCGCGTGGAGTTTCTCTACCGTCCTGCCGCGGGCCTCACGGCGCGCCCGCTGCGCAAGATCGCCTCGGGCGGCGAGGTCAGCCGCGTGATGCTGGCGTGCAAGGTGGTGCTCGGCGAGGCGGACCTGTGCGAGACGCTCGTCTTTGACGAGGTCGACGCGGGGGTGGGCGGGGCCACGGCGGTCGCGCTCGCGGGCGTGCTCGCGCGGCTCGCGGCCACGCACCAGGTCATCGTGGTCACGCACCTCGCCCAGGTGGCGGTTGCCGCTGAGAAGCACTACCTGGTCGAGAAGCGCGACGGCGCGGGTGGCGTCCCGGAGACCACGCTCACCGAGATTTCCGGCGAGCAGCGCGTGGCCGAGGTCGCGCGCATGCTCTCCGGCGACACCGGCGAGGCGAGCCGCGACCTCGCGCGCGAGATGCTGGCGGCACGCTCCCCCCGTCGCTAGACGAACCTAAATGATGACAAAGGTGACAGGGTCGACTGTCATGAACCTTTCATGACAGTTGACCCTGTCACCTT
>DXAB01000033.1 GCA_019117265.1 Candidatus Olsenella pullicola | reverse complement strand
GTTATTATCGGTATGATCATCTCTTCCATCGAAATACCACCGTGCTGGAAGGTGTCTTTGTAGCAGGCGTGTGCCTACGCCGGCTCATATCTCACCCACATAGGCAGCCTCCCTTCGAAACCTGTCCCGATTTTTCTGCACGAAAAAACACGTCCCCAATTGACAGAGCGGCAAGGTCGAGGGTGAGGAAGCGGGGGCTTACGGTGGCACGAACGGCTGCAGCGAGGTCGTCGACGGTAACGGGGCCAAGTGCGCCGGCGCGCGCCGCAGCACCAAGAAGAACCACGTTCAGCGCCTTGGCGGTACCGAGTTCGGCCTCAGCCGCAGCGGCATCCACAATGGCAAGGTTCTTCTCGCCCACGAGCTCGTGCAGGTAGGCCATGATGGCGAGCAGGTCGTAGGCGGGACCGCCCGTTGCCGCGGAGACGGGGATCACGGGCGCATCGCTCGTGACGACCATGCCTCCCGGGCGAAGGAGCGGCAGCTGGCGCACGGCCTCGGCAGGCTCAAAGGCCACGATCGCATCCGCCCGGCCACGACCAATAAGCGGCGAGTGCGCGCCCTCCCCCATTCGCACGTGGCTGAAGACGGAGCCGCCGCGCTGCGCCATTCCGATGGTCTCGGCGGTCTTTACGGGAAGGCCGCGCTCCATTGCGGCGCGTGCGAGAAGCTTTGACGCAAGGACGGCCCCCTGTCCGCCCACGCCGGCGAGAATGACGTTGGTGCTCACAGGCGCTCACCTCCCGTGATGGCGTGCGTGGGGCAGACCTGCTCGCAGAGGGTGCAGCCCGTGCACTGCGTGGCGTCAATGGCCACCTTGCCGGTAGCGGCGTCCGGAACGAGAGCGGGACACCCCAGCTCGCGCACGCAGCGCTGGCAGCCGACGCACTTCTCGGCGTCCACCGCGCTCGTTGCCTGCGGCTTGGCAAGCACCACGCACGGGCTCCGGAAGACGATGGCCTTGACGCCCGGCTCGTCGGCAACGCGACGCACGGTCTCGACGGCCGCGTCCAGGTCCAGCGGGTCGACGGTCTCCACCACCGCGAGGCCAATTGCGCGCAGCACGCGCTCAATGCTGACCCTCTCCACGACCTGGCCCATCATCGTGCGACCCGTGCCCGGGTGTGGCTGGTGGCCGGTCATGGCGGTGGTGGAGTTGTCGAGCACGACGAGCGTCATGTTGGCCTGGTTGTAGAACGCGTTCACCACGCCCGTGATTCCCGAGGCGAAGAACGTGGAGTCGCCCACGAAGGCAAAGGCCGTGGTGTCAGGCTCGACGTGCGTGACGCCCTGCGCGATGTTGATGCCCGCCCCCATGCAGAGGCACGTGTCCACCATGTCGAGCGGGGCGGCGTTGCCGAGCGTGTAGCAGCCGATATCTCCGCAGAAAAGCGTCTTGCGGCCGCGCATGGCCCGCTTGACGGCGTAGAAGCTCGCGCGGTGGGGACATCCCGCACACAGAACCGGTGGACGGACGGGGAGCGTGGGGGGTGCCGGGGGGTTCTTCTCCGTGCTCAAACATTCTCGGCCTTCGGCCTGCGAAACTGCACGCGGAGATGAACCCCCCGGCGCAAGCTCGCAGGCCTCTCCCCTGCCGAGGAAACGATCAAGTGCCGCGCCAACTGATTCGACAGCGTTCTCACCTGACGGCTGGATGTCGCCGGTGAGCTTGCCGCGGACGCGCACGGACAGGCCTCGCCGCCCGCAGGTCGCAACGAGCGCGCGCTCGATCACGGGGTCGAGCTCCTCCACGCAGAGGACCTCGTCGAGGCCGTCGAGGAAGTCGGCGGCAAGGTTCTCCGGGAACGGGTACGGGGTCGCCACGCGAAGGACGCGAACGTCGTCCTTCTTGCTGAGGTTCTCCGCGACGTAGGTGGCGCTGACGCCGTGGGTGGCAATGCCGAGGCGCGGGCGGGCGTCCGGGCCGGCCGTCTGCGTCACGGTGTTTCTCGCGTAGCTCGAAAGGCGCTTGGCGAGAAGGGCGTCGCGCCTCTCGATGGCGGCGTGGGCGCGCACGGAGAGCGCGGGGAAGATGACCCAGCGGCCCGGGTCGCGGACGAAGCCCTCGGGCTCGTGACGGACCCAGTCGCACGCGTCCGCCACCTCCACGTCCTCGTAGCCGTGGTCGACGCGCGTGGTGGGGCGCACGATCACGGGGCAGCCCAGCTCCTCGGAGAGGGCAAAGGCCTCCCCCATCATCGCATATGCCTCGGACGGGCTCGACGGGTCGAGGATCGGCAGCTTGGCGTAGGCGGCAAAGGTGCGCGTGTCCTGCTCGGTCTGGGACGAGATGGGACCGGGGTCGTCCGCCACGAGGACCACCATGCCGCCCTTGATTCCAATGTAGGAGAGGCTCATGAGCGGGTCGGAGGCAACGTTAAGGCCCACCTGCTTCATCGTGACGAGCGCACGGGCGCCGGCATACGCGGCTCCAGCAGCCACCTCGAGCGCGGCCTTCTCATTGACCGACCACTCAACGTAGACGCCCTCGGGCCTGCGGCGTGCCACGGTCTCCAGAACCTCCGTCGAGGGCGTGCCGGGATAGCCGGCCACCACGTTCACACCCGACGCGAGCGCGCCCAGGGCCATGGCCTCGTTGCCCATCAGGAACTCTCTGTGCATGGCGTCCCCTTTCGTTGGGTCGCACTCTACCAGAGCGGCACGCACCATCACGAACGCGTTGCCAACCGGTAACAGCAATTTGGGGACGTGTTTTTCCTCTCAGAGTTTTTGGGACAGGTTTATCCCATCGGAGACGTCCCGTCACGGGGATCGTGCATGAAGCTGCGCCGCCCTTTGCTCGCTCCTATCCCTCACTTGCAAGCAGGATGCCCTTCTCGATTGCGTAGCGCCCAATACCCGTTATGCGAACAATCTGCTTGAGCGTAAGACCGGCGTCCCTCAGGGCAAGAAGGACGCGGCCCCTCTCAACGCCTCCCTCGCTCGCCAACGCTCGCGGATCTGCCGGATACGTCACGGCGCGCGCGATATCAAATGCGTCCTCGTCAGGAATCCGCTTACCGGCCCTAAAGCAGTAACCCACCGGGCGCCCCTCGGCGCTCAGTGAGGCAAATTCGGCCGCGCCGCCCACAAGATCAAGGACAACGTCCACGTTGGTTATGAACGGCTCGCCAACGTACTCGCGATAGCTGCTCCAGGCAAACTCCGCTGCCGGGCAGATCCCCGCCTTCTCCGGATTGTTGTGGATGTACCTGACGGCAGCAACGAGCTGGGAGTCCGTCTCAACGGGCACGCTCTTGAACCGCCCGGCAAAGACGGAACCAATGTGCCCCGTCCGAGAGTTGAAACGGCCGGCGTACCTCGTCGCAAGACCGTGCATCGCCGAGCTCAGGGCTCCCGTCTCGTCCGACAGCAACAGGTGAGCATGCGTGGACATGAGACACCATGCGATAAGGGAGAGCCCGGGGTCCTCAAGCATGACGGAGAGCGCAGCGAGAAACGCGCGGCGATCAGCGTCGTCGTCAAAGATGATCTGCCCGCCGTTTCCCCTCAGCATGACGTGATAGAAACCAGATTCTGCAACTTTTCTCGCGCCTCTCGGCATGTGCGCCCCTTTCTCCTCGTAAAGACACGATAACATAAGGGGATAAGTATTCAAGTGTTAGGTTGTGGGTTACAATTTCGGCGTAAGTTATTGGGAAGATTTTGGAAAGATTGCGGTAAGACAGAAGAAAGCATGGCGAGAAAAACCTGTCCCAAAAACTCTGAGAGGAAAAACACGTCCCCAAATAGCAGAGACGGCGCCGCGGGTGCGACGCCGTCTCTAACCTGTCCCAAAAACTCTGAGAGAAAAAACACGTCCCCTTTTAACGGGCGGCGGCTTGGAGCATGGCCTTGACCTCGGTGGCAGTCTTGAGCTTCATGACCTTCTCGGTGAGGGCGTCGGCCTCGGCCTTGGTCCACTCGGAGATGATGCGACGCGTGCGCAGGATCGACGGAGCGGAAACGGAGAACTCGTTCAGGCCAAAGGAGATGAGCACCGGGATGAGCAGCGGATCGGCCGCGGCCTCGCCGCACATGCCGACCATGATGCCGGCCTTGTTGCCCTCCTCGATGATGCGCTTGAGCGAGCGCAGGACGGCGGGCTGGTACACCTCGTAGAGGTAGCCAACCTTGTCGTTGCCGCGGTCGGCACACATGGTGTAGCCAATGAGGTCGTTGGTGCCGATGGAGAAGAAGTCGCACTCGGCGGCCAGGTCGTCGGCGATGAGCGAGGCGGCGGGCGTCTCGATCATGGTGCCGACCTCGATGTCCTTGTTATAGGCCACGCCACGGGCGTCAAGCTCGGACTTGCACTCCTCCACGAGCGCCTTGACCTGGCGAATCTCGTCAATGTTGGTGACGAGCGGCACCATGATCTTGATGTCGCCAAAGGCAGAGGCGCGAAGCAGCGCCGTGAGCTGGACCTTGTACTGGTCGGGGTTGGCAAGGCAATAGCGCACCGCACGGTACCCCATGAAGGGGTTCTCCTCCTTCTGGAGGTTCATGTACGGGATCTCCTTGTCGCCGCCCACGTCGAGCGTGCGGATGATGACCGGCTGGTCCTTCATGCGCAGCGCAACCTTCTGGTACGCGGCAAACTGCTCGTCCTCCGTTGGAAGCTCCTTGGCGTCCATGAAGAGGAACTCGGAACGGAAGAGGCCCACGCCCTCGCAGTCGTGCTCGGACGCGACGTTGGCGTCATCCGGGTTGCCGATGTTGGCAACGAGAAGAACCTTCTCTCCGTCGCCGGTCAGGGTCTCCTTGCCGCGATAGGCCTCGAGCGCGAGCTTCTCCTCAGCGTACTGCTTGGCCTTGGCGCGGTAGTGCGTGAGGTCGTTGTCGTCGGGGTTGACGAGCACGCGGCCGCGGGAGCCGTCGACGATGATCATGTCACCGCTCTTGATGTTCTTGGTGACGTCGGCCACGGAGAGCACGGCGGGAATCTCGAGCGCGCGAGCGATGATCGCGGAGTGCGAGGTGCGGCCGCCGGTCTCGGTGACGATGCCGGCAACGTTGTCCTTGTCGATGTCCGCGGTCATGGACGGCGTGAGCTCGTGCACCACGACGATGGAGTTCTCGGGCAGCGTGGAGAGGTCAACGACCTCCTTGCCCAGAAGATCGGCGAGAAGGCCGGTCTTGACGTCGGCAACGTCGGCGGCGCGCTCGCGGAAGAGCTCGTCCTCCATGTTGGAGAACATGTTGTAGTACATGTCATAGGCCTCGGAGACGGCCTGCTCGGCGCACATGCCCGTGTCGATCGAGCCGTTGACCATCTCCTGGATGCCCTCGTCCTCGGCAAACTCGATGTGGGCGCCCATGATGGCAGCAGCCTCCTCGCCCACCGTCTGCTTCATGCGCTCGATCTGGGCGTTGGTCTGCTCGATGAACTTGGCGACCGCCGCGGCGTAGCGCTGCTTCTCGTCGCCGGCGTCGTCGGGCTTGTGCGGAGTGAAGCTCAGGTCGGGCTCCACGGCCACGCGCGCCACGCCAATGCCGATGCCGTCAGATGCGTTGACTCCCTCGTACATACTCTCCCCCTACGATCTGGCCGCTCCAACGGCCGTATCCCATAATGTCTACGCCCAAAACAGGGCGAGAAACCCAAAGGAGCTCTAGCTCTTATCGGCAGCGGTGGCCTCGGCGGCGGCACGATCCTTGTTTGCCTGAATGTCCTGGGCGATGGTGCCCGGGATTGCGCGACCCATCTTCTTGTAAAGCGCGCTCACCACGCGGTCGATCGTGGCGCGCTTTGCGATGCCCTTGCTCGCTGCCGTAGCCGTGCCACAGGCAGAGGCAAAGATGAGCGCCGTCTCGTAGTCAACGCCGCGCGTGACCTGCGAGAGGAAGCCGGCAACCATGGAGTCACCCGCGCCGGTCGCATTGACGAGCTTGATCTTGGCGGTGGGAACCACGTGCTCGGCGCCGTTCTCGTCGAGCAGCAGCGAGCCGTGGCCGCCGCAGGAGATGATGACGTTGCGGGCGCCGGCCTCCTGGAGCTTGTGCGCGTAGGGCATGCACTCCTCGGGCTCCTCGATGTCAACGCCGTAGATGCGGCCGACCTCATGGTTGTTGGGCTTGATGAGGAACGGGTGCATCTCGAGCGCCTCCATGAGCAGCTGGCCGGGAGCGTCAACCACAAACTGGATGCCGCGGCCACCGAGGCGCCTCATGATCTGGGAGTACATGTCCTCGGGCAGCGAGCTGGGGATGGAGCCCGTGAGGACGAGCGTGTCGCCGGCACCTACGACATCCATGCGACCCAGGAGCTCGTCGACCTTCTTCTCGGGAATCTTGGGGCCCATGCCGTTGACCATCGTCATGACGATGCCGTTGAGCTTGATGTTGATGCGGGTGTAGCCGCGGTCGAGAAGAACGAAGTTGCTCGCCACGCCCTTCTCCTGAAGGCGACGAAGCAGGTAGTCCCCCGTAAAGCCCGCTGCGATGCCCATGGCGATGCTGGGCACGTCGAGCTCGTTCAAAAGCGTGGAGATGTTGATGCCGTTTCCGCCGCAGTGAAGCTCCTCGGTAGAGGAGCGGTTCGTGAATCCCATGTCGAGCGTCAGGGGGTGCATGACATAGTCGAGGGCGGGGTTCAACGTCATTGTGTAAATCAACGCGCGCTCCTTCCAGCTGGCGGGGCCACACCTGTTTAGTATGCCGTACGAAACCGTTCACATGCCGAGAATACCGCGAGCGCGCCCGACCTATCCGCCAGAGGTGGTATTTCGAGCCGGGCACCAGTGCGATGCCCGACTCGAGGGAGTCTCTGGTGCGCCCTGAGGGATTCGAACCCCCGACCTTGAGATTAGAAGTCTCCTGCTCTATCCAGCTGAGCTAAGGGCGCGACGCGTTAGCGCGGGTCACATTTTAGAGCATCCCATACGCCTTCGCGGCGAGAATGCCCGTAACCGTCTTCGCATCGTCTATGAGCCCGAGGCGAATCGCCTCGATGGCATCGTCAACGTCCACCCAGACCACGTTGAGAAACTCGCCCTCGTCCAGGCGCGAGGGGCCCTGCGTGAGGCCATGGGCAAAGTAGACCGAGGTGTGCTCGTTCGTGAATCCCGGGGCTCCGTAGGCCTCCGTGAGAAGCTCAAGGCTCTCGGCAACAAGACCGGTCTCCTCCGTGAGCTCGCGGGCGGCGCAAGCGTCTCGTGGCTCGGCGGGGTCGACCTTGCCGGCCGGAATCTCGAGCGTCATGCGGTCCAGCGCCACGCGGTACTGCCGCACGAGGCAGACGCGCCCGTCCATGACGGCGACCACTCCCGCGCCCCCATGGTGGCGCACGAGGTCACGAAGCCCGTGCGAGCCATCGGAGAGTTCGACCTCCTGGCGCTCAACCGAGAAGATCATCCCCTCCCACTCAGTCTCCGAGCTCACGACCCTCTCGTAGAGAGCATCATCGTGCTCCAGCGCGCGACGTATGGCGTCCAGGCCCTCGGACATCACGTCCTCCCCTCTCAACACAAGCTGGCAAAAGCGCTAGTGACAAAGGTGATGACAAAGGTGACAGGGTAGGTTGTCACC
>DXAB01000032.1 GCA_019117265.1 Candidatus Olsenella pullicola | reverse complement strand
GGGCCTGTCCCCTTTTCTCTGAGACAAAAAACACGTCCCCTCTTTACAGTACACTTGCATAGGCAATCATTGACATATCAAGGAGTGTCCTATGCCCAATCGCCCACCCGAGCCGGGGTCCTCGCTCGAGGACTTTCACATGCGTCTCATGCGTGCCTTCCACGCGCAGCGCACTTATCTCAAGCCTCACGTTGACGGCCTCGGCCTTGGTCCCGGCCAGCCCAAGATGCTCGTCTACCTGGCCGTTCACGGACCGTCAAGCCAGCGTGAGGTCGCCGACTTCTTCGAGTGCGACCCCGGCGCCGTCTCGCGCATGTTCGACTCCCTCGAGCGCGCGGGCTTCGTGACCTCAGCCCCCGGACGCGACCGCCGTACCAAGGCGCTCGCCCTCACGGAGCGGGGTCGCGCCGCCGCGGACTCCTGGGACGCTATCTGCGCCCGCGAGCAGGAGGCCATGCTCGCGGGCTTCACGCCCGAGGAGCGTGCCACCTTTGCCGACCTTCTCGGTCGCGCCCGCGCCAACCTCTGGCGCGCCGTCAACGGAAACGAAGGGGGCGAGGCCTGATGGACGGCGTACGCCTCATTGCCCGCTACCTGGGTCCGTATCGGCGAGACTTCCTGCTCGCCGTGCTCTGCGTGGCCGTTGAGACCTCACTTGAGATTTTCATCCCCGTGCTCATGGCCTACGTCCTCGACGAGGGCATCATGGCCGGCAGCCTGGCCACCGTCCTTACCGGCGGCGCCGGCATGCTCGTCTGCGCGCTTCTCTCGCTGGGCCTGGGCTTTCTCTATGCGCGCTTCTCGGCCCGTGCTGCCATGGGCCTGGGCGCGCGCCTGCGCGAGGCGGAGTACGCCCACCTGCAGGTGTTCTCCTTCTCCAACCTCGACGACTTTGAGAGCTCCTCGCTTGTGACGCGCCTCACCACCGACGTCACCGTCATCCAGAACGCGCTGGTCTCCGGCACGCGCCCGCTCGTCCGCGGGCCCGTGATCTTGGTGATGGGCCTGCTCTGCGCCGCGCTCATGTCCGCCGAGCTCGCGGTGGTCTTCTTTGCGGTGATTCCCGTGCTCGCCGTGGCCGTCTTCTTTGTGGTGCGCCGTGTGGGCCCGCTCTACCGCGTGCTCCAGGGCGTGATGGACCAGCTCAACGATGCCCTGCAGGAAGACCTCGCCGCCATCCGCGTGATCAAGGCCTACGTGCGAGAGGGACATGTCGCCGAGCGCTTTGCCGGCGTGAACGGCCAGCTTGCCTCCACGGCCACGCGGACCTTCCGCACTGCGGTGCTCAACCTGCCAATCTTCCAGGCAACGATGTACACCTCCTGCGTGGGCATCATGTGGCTCGGCGGGCAGATGATCCTGGCCGGAACGCTCACGGTGGGCACCTTCACCGGCTTCATGAGCTACGTCCTGCAGATCGTGAACTCGCTCATGATGATTTCAAACGTCTTCCTGCTGCTCGCGCGTGCCGTGACGAGCGTGGAGCGCGTGGGCCAGGTCTTGGACGAGAAGCCCACCATCACCTCCCCGCGCGATGCCGCGCGCAGCGTGTGCGACGGCTCGGTCTCATTTGACCACGTGAGCTTCAAGTACGCGAGCACGGCCGAGAAGAACGTGCTCGAGGACGTCTGCCTGGACTTCCCTGCGGGCTCCACCATCGGCATCCTCGGCGGCACGGGCTCGGGCAAGACCACGCTTGTGCAGCTCGTCGCGCGCCTCTACGACGCGACCTCGGGCGCCGTGCGCGTGGGCGGGCGCGACGTGCGCGACTACGACCTCGCGGCCCTGCGTGACGCGGTGGGCGTGGTGCTGCAGAAGAACGTGCTCTTCTCGGGAACGGTTCGCAAGAACCTCGCCTGGGGAGACGCGGAAGCCTCGGACGCGGACATGCTCGAGGCGTGCCGCCTGGCCTGCGCGGACGAGTTCCTGGAGCGCATCGGCGGGCTGGACGGCGACCTCGGTCAGGGCGGCGCGGGCGTCTCGGGTGGCCAGCGCCAGCGCCTCTGCATCGCGCGCGCCCTGCTCAAGCGGCCGCGCGTCCTCATCTTTGACGACTCCACGAGCGCCGTGGACATGGCCACCGACGCCACGATCCGCGCGAACCTCGCCACGCTCAAGGATGTCACCAAGATCGTGATCGCCCAGCGCGTGGCCTCCGTGATGGACGCCGACAAGATCGTGGTGCTGGACGACGGGCGCGTGCACTCCCAGGGCACCCACGAGGAGCTTCTTGCCGGTGACCCCATCTACCAGGAGATCTATGAGTCCCAGATAGGATCTGGGATCAGTGGGGAGGTGGCGTAGATGCCGTCCCGTCAGACCGCGGCGCCTGCGCGCCCGCAAAACCCGCTCGCCACGCTGAGGACGCTCCTCTCCTACATGAGCCACGCACGCTGGATGCTCCTGCTCGTGGCGGTGCTCGTCACCGTGAGCGCGCTTGCCAACCTCTTTGGCACGTACATGATCAAGCCCGTGGTCAATGCGGTGGGGGAGGGCGACTTCGCGTCCTTCTCCTCCGGCGTTGCGCTGACCGCGGTGATTTACCTTCTGGGCGTGGCGTCCGCCGCCGGGTACACGCAGACGATGGTGCGCGCGGCGCAGCGCGTGGTCTTTGACATCCGGCGCGACCTCTTTGACCACATCGAGCGCCTGCCGCTCTCCTTCTTTGACCGCAGCCGCCACGGCGACGTGATGAGCTACTTCACCAACGACGTGGACACCGTCTCGGAGGCGCTCAACAACAGCTTTGCGAGCCTCGTCCAGGCGGGCGTGCAGATCGTGGGCACGCTCACGCTGCTTCTGGTGCTCGACTGGCGCCTCACGCTCGTCACCCTGGCGTGCGATCTGGGCATTGCGCTCTACGTGCGCTTCTCGGGCGGGCGCAGCCGGCGGTTCTTCTCGCGCCAGCAGCACGAGCTGGGCGCGCTCGACGGCTACGTGGAGGAGATGATCTCTGGCCAGAAGGTCGTGAAGGTGTTCAACCACGAGACGGCCAACCTCGCCGGCTTCCGCGAGCTCAACGAGCGCCTGCGCGAGGCGGGCACGTCGGCGCAGGCCTATGCCTCCACGATGGTGCCGGTGACCGTGTGCGTGGGCTACATCAACTATGCCATCGTCACCATCCTGGGCGCGGTCCTGGCCTTGGGCGGGCAGATGGATGTGGGCTCGCTCGCGAGCTACCTTGTCTTTGTGCGCCAGGCAACAGCCCCGCTCAACCAGTTCACGCAGCAGGGCAACTTCCTGCTCACGGCGCTGGCTGGTGCGGAGCGCATCTTTTCCGTGATGCGCATGGAGCCCGAGGTGGACGAGGGCGTGGTGCGCCTCGAGCACGCAGATGACGTGGAGGCCGCGCGCGTTGCGGCAGGTGCGGCGGGTTGGGCGTGGCTCATCGACGGCGAGCACGTGCCGCTGCAGGGAGACGTGCGCTTCTACAACGTTGACTTTGGCTACGAGGAGGGCCAGACGGTCCTCAAGGACCTCACGCTCTACGCCAGGCCGGGGCAGAAGATCGCCTTCGTGGGGTCAACGGGTGCGGGCAAGACCACCATCACCAACCTCATCAACCGCTTCTACGAGACGCGCTCCGGCGTGATCACGTATGACGGCATCGACGTGCGCGACATAGAGAAGGCGAGCCTGCGGCGCTCGCTCGGCATCGTGCTGCAGGACACGCACCTCTTTGCGGGGACCATCGCAGAGAACATCCGCTTTGGCAAGCTCGACGCCACGGACGAGGAGGTCCGCGCTGCGGCGCACGTGGCCAACGCGGATGGCTTCATCTCGCGCCTGCCGCGCGGCTATGACACGCCCGTGGTGGCGGACGGCGCCAACCTGAGCCAGGGCCAGCGGCAGCTGCTCGCCATCGCGCGGGCGGCGGTGGCCAACCCGCCGGTGCTCATCCTCGACGAGGCCACCTCGAGCATCGACACGCGCACCGAGGCGCTCATCCAGCGCGGCATGGACTCGCTCATGGCCGGGCGCACGGTGTTTGTAATCGCACACCGGCTCTCCACGGTCCGCAACGCGGACGCGATCATGGTGCTCGAGCACGGGCGGATCGTGGAGCGCGGCACGCACGAGGAGCTGCTGGCCCTTCGCGGCGAGTACTGGCAGCTCTGGACCGGCGCCAAGGAGCTGGACTAGGCGCGCGCCTCCGCAGCGGCGGTGCCGGCATGGTATCGTTGCGGGGCCAATCGTAGGAAAGGAAGGTTGCATGGCTGAGCTAATCGCCGTTGCCGTGGGCGGCGCCGTGGGCAGTGTGGGCCGCTGGGGCCTGGGCCTCTTGCTCGCGACGCTGCTGCCAGGGCTTCCGGCGGGAACGTTTGTGGCCAACGTGCTTGCGGGCCTGGTCATTGGGGTCGTTTCCGGCCTGCACGCCGTCTCGCCGCTGCCTGAGCCCGCGCGCCTGCTGCTCACGGTGGGCCTGTGCGGCGGTCTCTCCACGTTCTCGACCTTCTCAAATGAGACGCTCCAGATGATCGAGTCCGGCAACGGCATGGGGGCTGCTCTTAACGTGGTGCTTAATGTTGGCACGTGCCTTGTCGCCGTGTGGGCGGGCACGCGCCTTGGCGGGGCCTTTGCGGCGTAGGTGTGCGAACGCTGACCTCGCGTGACGCCCGTTTTGGTGCCTAAATCAGGCCTAAAAACGGGCGTCGCGCGAGGTTGGAATCGGCTGACAGGAAGGACACGGCATGGCAAAGCAGGTCTGGCAGGGTGGCAACATGCTCTACCCGCTTCCCGCGGTGATGGTGAGCTGCACAAACGCCGCCGGAGAGAAGAACATCGTCACGGTGGCATGGGCTGGCACCGTGTGCACCAACCCTCCGATGCTCTCGGTCTCCCTGCGTCCGGAGCGGCACAGCTACGGCATCATCCGCGAGTCGGGCGAGTTTGTGGTGAATCTCGTGACGGCGCGGCTCCAGCGCGCGTGCGACTGGTGCGGCGTGCGCTCCGGCCGCGACCACGACAAGTGGGCGGAGTGCCACCTCACGCCCGCGCCAGCGGCAAAGCTCGAGCTTGCCCCCGCAATAGAGGAGAGCCCGGTCAACATAGAGTGCCGCGTGCGCGAGGTGCTGGAGCTGGGGAGCCATCACCTGTTTCTTGCGGACGTCCTGGCCGTGCAGGTGGACGAGACCCTGCTCAACGCCAACGGCAAGCTCGACCTGGCGCGCGCCGGCCTCACGGCCTACAGCCACGGCGAGTACTTCGAGCTAGGCCGCCGCCTCGGGACGTTTGGCTACTCCGTGCGCAAGAAGGCATCCAGGGATCGTTATCCGCGCCGCCGCTAGTACCCGCGGCTCATGCGCCGACGGATGCCAAAGTACTCCATCACCAGCAGCACCAGCAGGATCGCCATCGAGACGAGCGAGCCCACCACGGCACCCGCCAGGCCCGCAAAGTTGACGAGCAGCATCGCCACGGGGACGGCAAACGCAAAGGCGATGAGGTAGAGCTTGGAAACCTCGCCCTGCGCGCGCAGCACCGTGATGATCTGGTACAGAAAGTCTATGCACGCGCACACGCCGCCCGTGCCCACCATCACCAGGCAGAGCCCGCGGAACTGCTCGAAGTCCAGGCCGTACATGAGGCTCATGAGCGGGATGCCCACCGTTCCCATGACGAGCGCCATGCCGCCCGTGATGAGCGCGATCACGCCAATCATGGCAAGTACCAGCAGGTCAAAGCGGCGGTGTCGCTGGGGATCATCCCAGATGCGCGCCAGGCGCACGAGCTGCGGCTTGTAGATGAAGCCCGCCACCATGAGGATGGAGTGCGCCGGGAAGTACATGGCGTTGTAGTAGAGCTGGTTGTCGTAGGAGAGCACGCCCTCCATCGCAAACTTGGGCACCGAGTCGATGAGGTTGTAGAGAAAGAGCGCCACAAACAGCGGGAAGCACTCCACAAAGAGCTCCCTCACGCCGCGCAGCGTAGCGGGCAGGCTCTTCTCGGTCTCAAAGTACGCCAGTGGCACGGTGAGAAGGACGAGCGACGCCGCGGCGCCCACGGCCATGGCAAAGCTCGCCACGGCAAGGTTTCGCGTCACGAGCAACGTCAGCGAGAAGGCCACGAGTCCCAGCACGCAGCGCGCCGCCTGCGAGAGGCCGGCCAGGTAGAGCTTGTCCTTCTGCTGAAGGCGTCCCTCGTAGACGTCCGCAAGTCCGTCCACCGCGCGAAACACCAGCACGCCCATGCAGATTGAGAACATGTACGAGTCATAGCCGCGAAATTGGCACCACATCCAGCCCACGAGCAGCATGGCCGCGCACGTGACAAAGCGGTTGATCTGGTAGTCCAGGAAGGAGCGCATGTCGTCGAGGTCGGAGACCTGATAGGTGCGCACGCCGTAGTTTGCCAGAAACAAAAGCAGCGTGCCCACCGTGAACGCCATGGAGAAAAGACCCGCCTGCTCGGCGCCCGCGAGCCAGGTGGCCACCATGGTGAGCAGGGGAAAGAGCATGCCCCACGTTGCCTGGCCGATGGTGTTGCAGACGTAGTCGCGCGTGGTCTGATGCGCGAGGTACTGCTCGGTCTGCTCGGAGAACTTGCCGCCAAAGACGGCGGCGATGAGGCGGTTCCACCAGTTGTTAACCACGCGGGCCAGGAAGGTGGGCTGCTTGCTGGACGCCCGCGCCGGCCTCTTGCGGCGCGCCTTCGTGACCACGCCGTAGCGCGGCGTCTTGGGCGTCGTGTGCGCCGGCCGCACGGGGGTAATCTCGTGGCGCTTGAACGGATTGCGTGGCATGGGCGGGGCGTCTCCTCTCGAGGTTCTTCTCGGCACACGATTGTACCGCCCACCCGCGACAGAAATGTAAAGCGCGCTCCTGCGTGAACAACGCGTTTCTTGCGGGGTCTTTTGTGAGGCATCTTCCGCACGGGCGCCCGTTCGGGGTACCCTCTAAAGAGAAACCGCACGCCTGTCAAAGGAGCAACGTTGGCCGAGAAGACCATGTACGTGGACGGCGCATCCGCTATCATGCCCGCCCTCGACGTTCCCGAGAGCATCGCCGAGAACATGGACCTGTTCCTGCGCTTGGTGCGCAACGTGCTCGGCGAGTTTGACCCGGACCTGCTCGAGACCTTTGACGTCCTGCTCTCCGACGCATTCCGCGCGGGCGTTGACGAGTCTGCCTTCCAGGACCTCACCCGCATCATCGACGGCCTCTCGGAGGAGCGCGCCACCCTTGTGATGCGCGCGTTCACCGCGTACTTCCACCTTGCCAACATCTGCGAGGAGAACTACCGCGTGACGTCGCTTCGCGCCCGCGAGAGCGCCGTCCCCACGAGCGAGCCCGCAGACCCCGTGAACGACATCACGATGGCGTATCGCCAGCTCGTGGACGAGTGTGGCCGCGGCCGCGCGATCGCGCTGCTGGGCCAGCTGGAGTTTCGCCCAGTCTTTACCGCGCACCCCACCGAGGCGCGCCGCAAGGCCGTCGAGGGTAAGATCCGCCGCATCGCGGACCTTCTCGCCGAGCGCACGGAGCTCTCCGGCGTGGCGCTCGCAGAGAACGAGCGGCGCCTGCTGCAGGAGATCGACGCGCTCTTTAGGACCTCGCCCATCGCGCACAAGAAGCCCACGCCCGTCGAGGAGGCCGACACCATCGTTGACATCTTCGACAGCACGCTCTTTGACATGGTGCCGGACGTCTATCGCCGCTTTGACGACTGGGAGCTTGGCGAGAAGGCCGGGACCGTGCCGCCCGTCTGCCCGGCGTTCTTCCACCCCGGCAGCTGGATCGGCTCGGACCGCGACGGCAACCCCAACGTTACCGCGCGCGTGAGCCGCCAGGTGGCCGAGAAGTTCCGTTGCCACGTCCTCGAGCGGCTGGCCGACGCCACGCAGGCCTGCGGGCGCAACCTCACGCTCGATGCCATCTCGACCCCGCCCTCCGAGCAGCTCATGAATCTCTGGAGCCATCAGGTTGAGATGAGCGAGGCCCTCACGGCGCGCGCCCTCGGCGTCTCCGCGAGCGAGCTCCACCGCGCGACCATGCTCGTCATTGCCGAGCGTCTGCGCGCCACCATAGCCCGCACGGCGGACGTCATGTACGCCAGCGCCGAGGACTACATCGCCGACCTGCGCGTCGTTCAGTCCTCCCTCGCGCGTGCTGGGGCGGTGCGCACGGCCTATGGCCCCGTCCAGCGCCTCATCTGGCAGGCGCAGACCTTTGGCTTCCACCTCGTGGAGATGGAGTTTCGCCAGCACTCGCTCGTGCACCGCCGCGCGCTTGCGGACATTGAGGAGCACGGCCGCTGGGGAGAGCGCGGCGAGCTCGAGCCCATGACGCGCGAGGTGCTGGACACCTTCCGCGCCATCGCGCAGATCCAGCGCAAGAATGGCGTGAACGCCGCGCGACGCTACATCATCTCCTTTACCAAGTCCGCTGAGGACGTGGCCAACGTCTACCGCCTCGCGCACCTTGCCTTCGCGCATGAGGCGGACGTCCCCGTGCTCGACGTCATCCCGCTCTTTGAGCAGGTGGAGGACCTCGAGAACGCCGTTTCCACGCTCGACGCCATGATTCGCCTGCCGGAGGTGCAGCGCCGTCTTGACCAGACGGGCCGTCGTCTTGAGGTCATGCTCGGCTACTCGGACTCCTCCAAGGATGCCGGCCCCACCTCGGCCACGCTCGTGCTGCATGCCACGCAGGGCGCCATCGCGCGCTGGGCGGAGGAGAACAGCATCGACCTCGTGCTCATGCACGGCCGCGGCGGTGCGGTCGGGCGCGGCGGCGGTCCCGCAAACCGAGCCGTGCTCTCGCAGCCCAAGGGCTCCGTCAACTGCTGCTTCAAGCTCACCGAGCAGGGCGAGGTCATCTTTGCCCGCTACGGCAACCCCACGCTGGCGCGCCGCCACGTGGAGTCAGTCGTGGGCGCCACGCTGCTCCAGTCCGCGCCGTCCATCGAGTGGACCAACACCAGCACCACCGAGAAGTACGCCGACCTCGCGCGCGAGCTGGACGAGGCGTCCCGCGAGCACTACCTTGACCTCCTGCACACCGAGGGCTTTGCCGAGTGGTTCTCAACCGTGACGCCGCTCACCGAGGTGGGCCTCATGCCCATCGGCAGCCGCCCCGCAAAGCGCGGCCTGGGCGCCAAGTCCCTCGATGACCTGCGCACCATTCCGTGGATCTTCTCGTGGAGCCAGGCGCGCATCAACCTGGCCGCGTGGTATGGCCTGGGCACGGCCTGCGAGCGCGTGGGGAGCCTCGAGCGCCTGCGTGCGGCGTACGCGGAGTGGCCGCTCTTCACCACCTTCGTGGACAACGTCGAGATGTCCCTCTCCAAGGTGGACGAGCGCATCGCGCGGCTCTACCTGGGCCTGGGCGGGAGAGAGGACCTTGCGGAGAAGGTGCTGGCAGAGATGGAGCTCACGCGCCGCTGGGTGCTCGCCATCGTGGGCGACGAGTGGCCGCTGCAGCACCGCCGCGTTCTGGGCCCCGTGATCCGCATGCGCCTGCCGTTTGTGAACGTGCTCTCCGTGACGCAGGCCCTGGCGCTGCGTCGCCTGCGCGGGGAGGACCTCACGCCCGAGCAGCGCGACAGGCTCACATACCTCATCCTCTGCACCGTCTCCGGCGTTGCGGCCGGCCTTCAGAACACAGGGTGACGCAAGGGGGCGGCCCCTTCCGCATCAGATGGCGGGTGCTACTCCCCGTTTTCACAGGGGGGCTTGGCGTCAACGTTGAACACGAGGTATGACAGCGTGACGTCAAGCCCGCTTGCAATGCGCTCGATCGTGTCAAGCGTGGGGGACTTGCGCCCAAGCTCGATGCTCGAGAGAAATGATTTGTCTATCCCCGTGGTAAGCGCAAACTGACGCAGGGAAAACCCACGCTCCTCGCGAAGAAGTCTGACGCGCCTGCCAAATGCCTGTCTCACCTCGATGCTCATGGAAGCAGCGTACGTTGACCCGCATTGCGAGTGTCAGTCTATTGTCGTACACTCAGCTCCATAAAAGGACGCTTGAAGGGATACGAGATGAGCAAGGAAGGCAACGTCCCCGCAAACACCAACGACTCAGCTCGCGAGGTTGCGGCGCAGCCTCAGCGCCCGAAGTTCCCGGCATATATGCGCATCTGCTTCACTCCCAACGGTCCCGTGCGCCTTACCCCCACTGAAATGCAGATTCTTTCCTTCGTGCAGAGGCACGAGGGCCGGCCGTGCTCCAAGTCGCAGATTGCGGCGGCCCTTGGGCGCAACGAGAAGACCGTCTCAAGGCTCATCTCTCGGCTCCGCCAATACCAGATCCTGGTCTCGGAACCCTCCTATGCGGATAACGGGGCACAGCTTGCAAATCTGTACCGTCTGGCCTCACCCGGGGGTGCAAATGACGATACCCCCGCGCATTAAAGTTGCGTAGATGATGCGCAGAAAGTACCCCCGACTCTCAACATAAGACAAGAAACGTAACGCCAAAATCCTACCCTTGTCCAAACTGAATCTATTCTTAGGACAAATCCTTATGCAGCCTATGTGAGCTATTCACGGGCTCGAAAGGTAGGAGGTTCGAGATGGGTGTACGAAGGAGAGGGTTGCTCGCCAGGCTTACAGCGGTAGCGGCCGTCATGGTCTTCACCGTCTTCATGGTCATGGGAGTTTCCTCCGTCGCGCACGCTGAGGGCGACGTGGCAGTTCAGGGGGATCAGCTGTCTCAGGAGGCTGCCTCCAACACAACCTCGGAGAATGCCGAGATGAGCGAAATACCTGAAGCGCAGGTCGCGTCTTACGAGACGACCACTGCCGAGGGTATCAAGGTACTTGTTGACGCCCCCAAGGGCTCTCTTCCCGAGGATGCGGCTCTCAGTGCCCTTCTCATCACCGATGATGCTGAGAACGATGCCGTTGCTGCCGAGCTTGATGAGGCTGAGGTCTCTTACGACGGCTTTGTTGCACTCGACGTGTACTTTTCCGATGCCGACGGCAACGAGCTGGAGCCGACCGAGGCCGTGAACGCCCGCCTTGATCTCCCCGAGGGCACCGTGCCCGAGGGGGCTGAGGGCATCGCGGTGCATCACCTCGCGGAGGCCGAGGACGGAACTGTGGCTGAGGTCGAGGCTGTGGCAGATGATGCCGACGCGACCGAGGGTTCCGTTGCCGTCCAGGATGACAGCACCGTAACGGCTGAGTTCTCGGTGAGCGATTTCTCCGTCTTCGCGGTTGCGTGGGGTGCCAATCTGGAGCAGAGCAGTTCAATTGAAAATAATGGAGAAGATGAAGCTGAAAATACCCTGAGCGCCGGCATCAATACCCTTGCTGACGGTGAGGGCTCTTATCTTCTGACTGAGACCTTCACTGGCTCGACCCTTAACGGTAATTGGACGTTGCTGGGCGATGCGGGCCTTACGGCAGCAGGACACGGAGACGATCAATATCAGTGCAAGGATGTGACGGGGGTCAGTGAATATGTCGGCGCCAATGCAGGCCCTGGATATCTGCTGCTGACCGCTGACTCCGATGAAACCTCGGGAACTGCTCTCTACAATGAAGAGTTGCAGTCGCGTCTTGGACTTGATATCTCGTTCTATCAATGGCAGTTTGATACCGGACGCTACGGTCATGAGGACCATGCAGATGGAATCTCGTTCTTCCTTGTCGACGGCGACTACGAGCTGACTGAACCCGGCCCCACGGGGGGCGGTCTCGGTTATTCTGCCGTCAGCGATGCTAATGGTACACAGTCCGGCATACCGGGCGGCGTGCTCGGAATTGGTCTCGATGTATTTGGAACGTTTAGCTGTACTGACCAGGCCGGCGGAAGCGATGCGCACTATTGTGAAGAGCACGTCTCGGATGAGGGAAGGCTCAGCGACCACAATTACTCAGTGACCGTGCGTGGTGAGGGCACGGGCGAGAACTTCACGACCGGCTACAAGCGTCTGGCTACTGAGCAGCTCGATGACCACTCGTATCTTGAGACGGATGCTCCTACCCGCGAATGGGGTCAAAATGTCGATGGCCATGCAAACGGGGTGCTGGTCAATATCAGAATTGGCACACCCGAGGATGTAAATGGAGAAACGAAGCAGCATCTAACCGTGACCCTTACCAAAGCGAATGGCGACCAGGTCGTTCCTATCAATATCTACATCGACCAGCTTCCTGACTCGGTGAAGTTTGGCTTCTCTGCATCAACAGGATTGTACAGGGATGCGCATTTCATCCGTGGTTTGGAGGCCAAGACCGTTGCTCCGGTCGAGTCGGATATCCTGATGACCAAGCTGGTGACCGACGAGAAGCCCGTCTATAACGCTGGGGAAGAGGTTGAGTATCGTTTCCTCGTTCAAAATGTCGGCGGATCTGACCTGCATGGTGTGAGGATTGAGGATCTCCACATCCAGAACGTCACTCTGAATGGCGAGAACGTTGGTGCCGGCGCAACAGGCTTCGATCTCAAAGTGGGCGAGCAGGTTACCTGTGTTGGTACCTATGTGTTGACAAATGACGACATAGTTACATCTGAAGGCTCTAGCACGGGCACGTTTACCAACACGGCTACTGCAAAGGGAACCGATAAGGAGGGCAAAGAGGTAACGAGCACTGACTCGGCAACCGTTAATGCCGCAAAAGTAGAGCAGCTTGGGGACCCCGTAGCGCACAAGAGAATCGGCCGGAACGACGACGGTACCTATACGCTTGCCCTCGATATCGAAGGCAAGCAGGTGAGCGGGGGTGCAATCACTATTACGCAGCCGCTCGATATTGTTCTCGTGCTTGATGACTCGGGCTCAATGGATGACATGATTACCGTTGATTCTACCGAGATGGATACGAGCCAGACGTACTTTGCGTGGATTAACAGACGGAATCAAGAGATTGAGTACAACGAGAATCTGCAGGAGTGGGGATACTACAGAAATGGAAGATGGAATGAAGTAAACCTTGATACATTAGAAGAAATATATCAGCGTAAGACTCAAGCTTTAAAGACAGCGGTGAATGCCTTCATTGATCAGGCTGCAGCAACTAACGACTCGATTAATGACGAGGCCGATAAGATTCGAATTGCTGTTGTGCCGTATGCGGGCGACATTGAGAACGTCCGTGAGTTCACATATTGTGAGGGAAGTGGTGTCAGCCAACTCAAGTGGACCGTATCTACCCTCAATGGAAGTGGTTCAACGCGTGCTGACTTGGGTATGGAGCAGGCAGCGAACTATGTGAGTAATTCCGATCGGCCTGACGCCAAGAAGGTTGTCATTCTCTTCACCGATGGAGAGCCCAACGATGATAGCGGCTTTGTCAACTGGGTCGCGGCCGACACGGTGAAGTCGGCAGGTACCATAAAGAACGCCGGTGGCTCCGTCTACACGGTGGGCGTCTTCGAGAGCGCTAACCCTGACCAAGATCCCACTCAGGACGGGACGTCGAAGTTCAACCGCTATATGCAGGCCGTCTCAAGTAACTATCCCAGTGCTACTGCTATAAGAAATAGCTTTCAAGTGACCTGGGGCGACGACGGCTCATATACCAATGGTTACTACAAGACTGCCTCGGACGCGGGCCAGCTTTCCTCGGTCTTCGAAGACATCTTTGAGTCTGAGACTTCAACAAACGGCTATTCCAATGTAGTTATCACGGATACGTTGTCCGCGTATGCGCAGATGGTGGCTGAGGATTCTATTCAAGTTGGACAGAATGCCATTTCGGTCGGTGGTGTTACGTACTACGAAATCACCGGCGGCGTGGAGGAAAACAAAATCCGTGTTGTTACTGGCACGGGTGATGAGGAGACAGAGCTTACCTCCGATGCCTACACGCTGTATTGGAGTGACACGGCTCGTTCCATCCGCGTGGAGTTCAATGGTATGCTTGCCGACGATGTTATTTACACGCTGAAGTTTGATGTCGTTCCCAGCGACGCGGCATACAATGAGTTTGCAGAGTCCGGCTATCCGGAAGGAGTTTTTGGAGAAGACGGGACTGATCTCTACAGCGTCAATACGTCTTCAGGTCAGCCTGGCTTCTTCTCGAATGAGAGTGCAACGTATGAGTGGAACGGCGAAAGCAGCGATTATGCAAAGCCGGTTCTCCAGGTTGAGCACCTCGATCTCGAAAACATTCTTCAGGTGACCAAGCACCTCGATGGCGAGTCGCAGCTTGAGAAGGACGAGTTCAGTTTTACGGTGACCGCCGTGGATGCAGACGATCAGCTGAGCGATGAGGCTGCCCAGTTTGCGTGGAACTCCACAGATATCTCTAAAACCTTTACCAACGGTGACGACGCAAGTGACGGCAACGCCTCCAACAACACGGGTCTCGCCCGTACTGGCGTGCCCCTCACCTTTACGTATCGTGACGCGAAGGACGGAATAAGCTATTCCTATATCTACGAGGAGCTGGCTAACTCGAATCTCGCGGGCTTTAAGTTTGATGATGCCGCTTGGAAGGTCACTCTTACCGCCGGTTTAGATGAGCAGGGCAAGATTAAGGTGAGCGTGAGCGTCTTTACCGATGATGACGGAAAGGATGACAACGGCGACTACCACTGGACCGGCTGCAGGCTCGAGAGCGGCGCGCTCATCGCAAACGATGACGCGTCAGCAACCCCCATCGTTTACACCGCTGAGAATAGCCAGCTCATCACAATCCCCTTCGTGAACGAATACATGGGATATGGTCTGACCATTCATAAGTTCATTTGGGATGACGCGAATGGCAATGGTTGTGTCGACGAAAACGAGGAAGGCAAGCCTCTCCCAAATGCTACGTTTGAGGTCTCTCAAGTTAGTCCTGAGGGAGACTATACCGACTCCGAAACTACTGTTGACAGTGGCAACGCAGTCTTCAGGGGATTTGAGGAGGACGTAGTCTACGAGATTCGCGAGGCGCGCGTTCCGTCCGGGTACGACCTTGCTGAGCCTCGGTACTTCCGGATTGAAGACGGCGTTGCCTACTTGGTCGAAAAGGGTGATGACGGCACCTGGAAAAAGGTCCAGGTCGATGGGGAGGACTCTACGCTGTCCACGGCTGACGGGGATGCGAGCATGTTCCTAATCAAGATCGGTAACAAGGAGACTCCCGACCTGCCGTCCTCTGGCTCCTCTGGAACGCTGATCATGATGACGACGGGCTTTGCTGCCATCGCGCTTGGCAGCGTCTACCTCGCGTGGAAGCGCGGACTCCTCAGTAGGAACTAGTAGCTCATGAAATAGGGCGGCCCTGCAAGGCCGCAGGGCCGCCCTACCCCAATCACTCTTCATGGCAACTCTCGTCCGTTTGGGCGGTGTTGATACCACAGCAAGCAAGGTAAGTAATGTGAGCGATGCCGACGGGGATCGGCGAAAGGAGAAGAGATATGGCTCACATCAAGAACAGGCTGAGGGGGCTGCTCGCCGCCTTTGTGGCGCTCGTCGCCGCCCTCGCCATCGTCCCGGGCATGGCGTTTGCCCTGACGAACGGCTCTACGGGCACCGTTACGATCTCAGGTTTTGATTCCGACGACACGGTGACGCTCTACAAGGTCGTCGACACCACGTACGACGCCGATCACAACACCATCGACCATGCGTGGAACGCCAACGTCAAGGATTACATGGAGAGCACTGCCCACCTGACCATCGATCAGTATGAGGCGCTTGCTGACGACGCCACGGGCGAGGGCGAAACCGCCGCGTCCATCCGTGCTGCGCTGAACGCCGCCATCGAGGGCGGTAGTGCCCAGGGCATCCCCACGGAGAACGTTGGCGGCACGGTAACCGCCAGCGGCCTTACTATGGGCCAGTACTACGTCCTCGTGCAGACAGCCGAGGGCAGCCTCCGCACCTATCAGCACATGATTGTCTCCGTCCAGCCTACCGCGCAGGCTGACGGCTCTTGGAGTGAACCCGTCCTGGGGGACCGCATCGATCAGCCCAAGTACACCGAGGAGACCGTGGTCGAGAAGGACATTACTGGTGATGAGCCTTCCAAGGGCTACCTTCCTGGCACCGAGGTGGAGTTCACCATCACCACGGCTATCCCGTCCTATGCTCTGAACACCAATTGGGATGAGACCAGCTTCACGATTACCGACACGCGCACCAACCTTGTCGCTCCCGCTGACGACGCTTATGCAATCACCGTCGGTGGCGTACCCGTCGAGATGGGCACTGACTACACCGTCGTGACCGATGGTAACGCGACAACAATCACCTTCTCTGGTAGCTTCCTCCAGAATCACCAGAATGAGGATGTTGTTGTTACCTATACCGCTACGGTTGCTGGCGAGCTCGACCACACCGAGCCGATTGAGAACCAGGCTGTTGTTAACCCTGGCAATGGGACTGAGACGGATCCCGATACCGTGACGCTCGAGCTTTACAAGGTCACCGGCAAGAAGGTTGACTCCGAGGATAAGTCTCCTCTCCAGGGCGCCGTCTTCAGCATCTATCGTGAGAGCAATGACATTCCGGGCTTCCAGGCCGAAGGCGACACGCTCATCAAGGAAGGTATTACGTCTGGCCCTGATGGCTCCTTCGAATATGATCCGCTTGCCGACGGCGAATACTACCTCGTCGAGACCAAGGCCCCCGCAGGCTACGAGCTTCTCGATGGTGCCGTTGCGTTCAGCACCGACGATGCCAATGACGATAACGTCATTACCCTGACTGATGTTAAGAACGACGAGGACTCCGGCATTCACCTGCCCCAGACCGGCGGAGCGGGCACCATCGCCCTGACCGCCGCTGGCGTCGTGCTCGTCGCGGGTGCTGCTGCCTTTATCGTGCGCTCCCGCAAGGAGAACTAGGCGAAGGGTCGTTGGCAGCGACTGCGTGACTGCTGATTATTAGTTGACCCGGCTCCTCATACGGAGCCGGGTCGCTTTGTACGGGTGTTGCGCTCGCATAAAACGGACAGAGAGTATGGCAAAAGGCCGGTTGGCAGCAATCGGCCAAGTGGAGGCCGTATGCGCCAAAGTGCTTTCATGAGGAAGAATGATCGAAGGACATCGGGAGCGTCACGGCGAGGGGTGCTCGTGGCGGCAGCCTCCTTCCTGATTGGGCTGGCATGCATTGCTTATCCATTTGTTAGCGATGCCATTAATCAATCTAGGGAAAGAAGTGTTATTGAGGCCACGGTGCTTGAGGTCCAAAACAGTGACGAGCCAACCCTCGCCGCCGAGCGCGAGAAGGCTGTCACCTACAACCAACAGCTCCTCGACGGACGTGCGGTGGTGACCGACCCCTTTGACCCGGATGCGGAGCGGCCCACCGACGAGGACTATGACAACGTCCTGAACCTCTCCGGCGACGGTGTGATGGCCACCATCAACATCCCGAAGATCCACGTCGAGCTTCCCGTCTACCACACTACGGACTCCGACGTGCTCGAGCACGGCGTGGGCCACCTCGAGGGCACCTCCGTCCCCATCGGCGGCGAGTCCACGCACTGCGTCCTCTCCGGCCACACGGGCCTGCCCAGCATGAAGATCTTCGACAACCTGGACCAGCTCGAGGTGGGGGACTACTTCGTCATCTCGGTCCTCGGCGAGGACCACGCCTATGAGGTGACCTCGGTGGAGGTCGTCCTCCCCGACGAGACCGACTCCCTCGTCATCGAGCAGGGGCGCGATCTCTGCACGCTCGTCACCTGCACGCCCTACGGCATCAACTCGCACCGCCTGCTCGTGCACGCAGAGCGCTGCGAGGTGCCCGCGGAGTGGCTCGACAAGGGCGAGGCAGACTTCCCCTCTGGATACGTCGAGCCGCCCGACAAGGCGCTGCTGCCCTCCGTCCTTCTCGGCCTGCTGCTCGCGGCTCTGGTGATCGGCGGGTACGTCCTCATCTCCAAGCTGCGCTCGCGTGGTCGTGCTGTCTCGGACAACTTCTCCATCCCCACGGGAGAGCCCAAGGGGAGCCCGGCGGGCAAGCACTTCGCGCGGCCCGGCAGCGGGTCGCCACGTGCCTCCGGCGGGGGAGCGGTTGGCATGAGGTCCGCGCTCCCCAGGCGACGGACGCGTGACGGCAGGGGGCGCCGACGTGGCTAGGCACCTCTCAAGCTCTCCCACGCCGCAGGCTGCCCCGAGGCGCCACAGGGGGGTCCCATCGCTGGTGCTCGGCCTCGTCCTTCTCTTTGCCGGCCTCGCCTTCATGCTTGCCCCCACGGTCACGGGGATGATCGAGCGCGGTCACGCGGACGCCGTGATCGAGGACTTCAGGCGAGAGGCGCTGGAGGACGTCGCGGTGTCTGACGACGGCACGGCGTATCGCCCCAAGGAGGGCGACCCCACCTATGAGGCCCTGGAGTCGTACAGCGCCGCCGTGCGCGAGGGAACGGGAGACGCGGTCAACGATCCCTTTGCCTTCTCGGGCGACGACCTCTCCGAGCTCGGTCTGCCCGATGGCATCGTTGGCTCCATCGTCATTCCCAAGATGAGCGTCTCGCTCCCCCTCTACCTGGGCGCGACCGAGGGCAATCTCGAGAAGGGCGCCTGTGTGGTGGCGGGCACCTCGATGCCCGTGGGCGGCGCGTCTTCCAACTGCGTGATCGCCGCCCATCGCAGCCGTTGGTACGGTGTTCAGATGTTCCGGGACATCGAGCTCATGTCACCCGGGGACACGCTCACCATCACGACGCCATGGGAGTCGCTCACCTACGCCGTCGTGGGGTCCAAGATCATCGAGCCGGATGACGTCGAGGCGCTTGCCGTCCAAGAGGGGCGAGACATGGTGACGCTGCTCACCTGCCACCCCTACACGCTGACCACGCAGCGCTACGTCGTCTTCTGCGAGCGGGTTCCGGATGCCGAGGCGCAGAGCGAGCCCGGTCCCGTGGAACAGGCGGTGGCCGCGTTTCTGCCGGCCCCGGCCGAGGGGTCGCCCGAGCTTGGCGTCGAGCTTGCGCTCAAGCTCGTGGGACTTGCCATCGTGCTGGGGACGGGCCTCTTCCTCGTGGTGGACTCGATTCGGAGGGCGCGGCGCTCGTGTCGTGAGGGGCCGGACGAGTAGCCGCGCCGGGAGGCGCACCCGCGAGGCGGCGGGCCTAACCGTCCACGTCTGCGGCGGGACCGTCTACAAGCGCCGCCCGGCACTCGTCGAGGCGCTCCCGCGAGGCACGCGGGAGTTCCGGGTAGCGCGGGTCGATGTCCTCGAGCACCCCGACCAGCGCCTCAGAGACGAGCACCCGCGCGACCCACTTCTGGTCGGCGGGGATGACGACCCACGGCGCCCGCTTGGTCGCCGTGGCGGAGATCATCTCCTCGTACGCTCGCTGGTACTCGTCCCACTCCAGGCGCTCGGTGAGGTCGCTCTCCGAGAACTTCCAGTTCTTTGCCTCGTCGTCTATCCTCTCGAGGAAGCGCTCGCGCTGCTTGTCCGCGCTCACGTTGAGGAAGATCTTGATCACGCGGTTGCCCGTGCGCCAGAGGTAGCGCTCGAAGGCGCGGATGTCCTCGAAGCGCTCCTCAAAGTAGCGGCGCTCGCTCATGTCCGTGCAACGTCGTGGCAGCTGGTAGTCCCTCCAGAGCCCGTGGACGCGCACGACGAGGCACTCCTCGTAGTACGAGCGGTTGAAGACGGCGATCTTGCCGCGGGCCGGTAGCGCCGAGAAGCTCCTCCAGAGGAAGCCGTGCTCGCGGTCAACGGAGGTGGGCTGCTTGAAGCTGCGCACGTCGATGCCCGTGGGGTTGACGCCCCCGAGGACGTGGCGGATGGTGGAGTCCTTGCCCGCCGCGTCCATCGCCTGCAGTATCACGATGAGGCTCTCCCGCGCCTCGGCGTAGAGGCGGTCCTGCAGCTCCTCGATGCGGGCCTTGTTGCGCGCGAGACGCTCCTCGTACGCGGGGCGCTCCTCGGCGTCCACCCTGAGCGAGGCGGGGTAGTCTCTCAGCCGGAAGTTCTTCTCGCCCGTTACCGTGAAGTCGCTGATGCTCCGCACTTCCTTGCCCATCTCTGCCTCCCTGGTTGTGTTTTTCGGTACTTGTTCCCCGCTTCGTCGATAATGCTTGCGGGGTTGTCGGCGGACGGTGCGAGCGGCGCCTGTTGCCCGGACATTCGGAGGGCGGGTTGCGCAGCCGGCCCGCTTGCGTCGGCCTTTCGTCGGGGAGGCTTTCGACCGGGCGGGGCATCGTTTGGGCCCTCGTCTGTCCGTAATCCGTCACTCGCGAGGATGGCGCCCAGTCACTAAAGTCAGCCATATGTAACTCATCTCGCAAAAAGGGTTGCGTCAGAAGAAGTTAGGTATATATTACTTTGTTGAGTTAGGTACCGGTAACTCTAAGGGAGGCAGCAGATGGCAGAATCTCGGCTTCCGCTGGCGATGGTGGGCCCGGACGAGAGGGCCCGCGTGGCCGGCGTGCGTGGCAGCTCTGACCTGCGCCAACATCTGGCGGAGCTCGGCTTTGTGGAGGGCTCCGAGGTCAAGGTCATCTCGCGCGCTGCGGGTGACGTCATCGTGTCCGTGAAGGGCGCGCGTCTGGCGCTCAACCGCTCTATGGCGAGCCGCATCACCGTGACGCTCTAATTGTTATGAGGGGACCGCCCCTTCTTAACATCGGGAAGAAAGGAAGGATATGACAACACTTAAGGACGTAAAGGTGGGAGAGAGCGCCGTTGTGACGGGCCTTACGGGCGCGGGCGCGCTCAAGCGCCGCATCATGGACATGGGCCTCACCAAGGGGACGCGCGTTCACGTGCGCAAGCTTGCGCCGCTCGGCGATCCCATAGAGCTCACGGTGCGCGGCTACGAGCTCTCCATCCGCAAGGACGAGGCGGCGAGCATCGAGGTCAAGCCCGACGCTCGGCCTTGACGGCAGTGTCGTATTTTGTCGATAAAGTTAGCTTAAACTAACAAATGTCACCACGCAAGTAGCAATTGGTTAACTTGGAAGGGCATGGTATGGCAGAAACAACCATCGGTCTCGCAGGAAACCCAAACTGCGGCAAGACCACGCTGTTCAACGAGCTCACGGGCTCAAACGGCTATGTGGGCAACTGGCCCGGCGTCACCGTGGAGAAAAAGCAGGCAACCTGGCGCGCCAACAAAGACGTCACCTTTGTCGACCTGCCCGGCATCTACTCGCTCTCCCCGTACACGCCCGAGGAGGTCGTCTCGCGCGACTACCTCGTGACCGAGCGGCCTGACGCCGTGATCAACCTCGTTGACGCCACCAACCTCGAGCGCAACCTCTACCTCACCACGCAGCTCCTCGAGGCCGGGCGCCCCGTCGTGGTGGGCCTCAACATGTGCGACCTGCTCAAGGAGCGCGGTGACGTCATTGACACGGCGGCCCTCTCCGAGCGCCTGGGCGTGCCTGTGGTCGAGGTGTCGGCGCTGCGCGCGACCAACCTGGACGAGCTGGTAAAGAAGGCCGTTGCCGCCGGCAAAACGGGCACGGTCCAGCCGGGGGCGCCCTGCTTCTCGCCCGAGGTGGAGGACGCACTGAGCAAGATCTCCGCACTAATCGCCAACAATTGCGATGCCAACCTCGTGCGCTGGTACTCCGTCAAGGTCTTTGAGCGCGATGCCGAGGCCGTGAAGGCCCTGCACCTCAGCGGGGCCCAGCTCAACCAGGCCGAGAAGATCGTGCGCGCCGTGGAGAAGTCCCGTGACGACGACGCCGAGTCCATCATCACCTCGGACCGCTACGACTGGATCTCGGGTGTGATGGACGCCTGCGTGCGCAAGGCGCCCAAGAAGCTCAGCATGTCCGAGAAGATCGACCGTGTGGTGACCAACCGCGTGCTGGGCCTGCCGATTTTTGTGGCCGTTATGTTTGTCGTGTACTACATTGCCGTCTCGACCGTGGGCGATTGGGGAACCGTCTGGGCAAACGACGAGGTCTTTGGCGAGGGCTGGGAGCTCTTTGGGGTGGCGATCCCGTCCATTCCCGCCGTGGTTGAGGGCTGGCTTGCAGCGGCCGGTGCCTCCGAGGTCGTAACCTCGCTCGTCATTGACGGCATCGTTGGTGGCGTGGGCTCGGTGCTCGGCTTCATCCCGCAGATGCTCGTGCTCTTCATGATGCTCGCGTTTCTCGAGGACTGCGGCTACATGAGCCGCGTGGCGTTTGTCATGGACCGCCTGTTCCGCCGCTTTGGCCTCTCGGGCAAGAGCTTCATCCCGTTTCTCATCTCGTCCGGCTGCGGCGTGCCCGGCGTCATGGCCACCAAGACCATCGAGAACGAGAAGGACCGTCGCATGACGGCGATGCTCACCACCATGATCCCATGCGGGGCAAAGACTCCGATCATCGCCCTGGTGATGGGCGTGCTGGCCGGAGGCTCCGATGCCTGGTGGGTGGCGCCGATGTTCTACTTCATGGGGCTTGCGGCCATTGTGGTTTCGGCGCTCATGCTCAAGAAGACCAAGATGTTTGCCGGCGAGCCCGCCCCCTTTGTGATGGAGCTGCCGGACTACCACCTGCCCGCGCTCAAGAGCTGGTGGCTGCACGTGTGGGAGCGCATTGCGGCATACCTCAGGAAGGCCACGACGATCATCTTTGCGGCGTGTGTGGTGGTGTGGTTCCTCTCCAGCTTTGGTTTTGCAGGCTGGGAGGGAGGCAACGGCGCCTTCGGCTTCATTGCGGGTGAGGCGGCTCCGGAGAATGCCGTGGACTTCTCGCTGCTGGCGATGGTGGGCAACGCGATCGCTTGGATCTTCGCGCCGCTTGGCGCGGACAGCTGGCAGGCGGCCGCTGCCTCGATTAACGCGCTTATCGCCAAGGAAAACCTGGTCTCCACCTTTGGCACAATCTACGGCCTGGGCGAGGCCACCGAGGGCGATCCGGTCATGTGGCAGGCCTTTGCGGCCATGTTCACCGACGCGTCCGGCATCCTGCACGTTGGCGCCATGTGCGCGTTCGTGGCCTTCAACATGCTTGACGCCCCGTGCTTCGCCGCAATCGGCACGATCCGCCGCCAGATGGACAGCCCCAAGTGGTTCTGGTTCGCGATCGGCTACCAGTGCGTCTTTGCCTGGAGCGTGGGCCTCATCATCAACCAGCTCTGGGAGCTCTTTGCGCTGGGGAACTTCGGCCTGTGGACCGTGGTTGCGTTTGCGCTGCTCGCGGGTATGATCTTCCAGATTGCGCGCCCGATGCCGCGCGGGGAGACCTCTGAGGACAGGGTCCTCGCCCAGCTTGTGTGATGCGAGGGGGCATCTCGTGATTTACGGGCGCGCCGCCGGTTCTTTTGCCGGCGGCGCGCCCATCTTTAGCCCATTTTGCCGCCCTGCCTTATGTTGTGTGCAGTTTTTTGAGGGAGGGGCAAGTAGCGCCCGATTTTCCGCTGCAAAAGCGCAGGTGTTAAATGCTACTGTTTGAGTAGTACTTACCTGTGCCAGATAAAACCACACACAACTTGCCAGACCCCAGTTTGGCGGTGGGGAGGTTCCATGATCGACAACGTTGCGCAGGCGCTTCAATGGGCTGCGCTCGGCTGCGGCTTCACCTGGCTTATGACCACGGCTGGGTCGGCGGTGGTGTTCTTCTTTCGCTCAGAGCGCAAGCTCATGCACCACATTTTTCTCGGCTTTGCCGCGGGCGTCATGGTGGCGGCGAGCGTGTGGTCGCTTCTCAACCCGGCAATCGAGCAGGCGGAGGGCCTCGGCGTCCCCGGCTGGCTGCCCGCAGCGGGCGGCTTTCTTCTGGGAGTTGCCTTCCTTATGGTGCTCGACACCTTTCTGCCGCATCTTCATGCGGACGCCGAGAAGCCCGAGGGCGTGTCCTCGGGCTGGAAGCGCACGACGCTGCTCGTCTCTGCCGTGACCTTGCACAACATTCCCGAGGGCATGTCCGTTGGCCTGCTCTTTGCTATGGCGGCGCAGAGCGCGGGCGCGGCAGGGGAGGCCTATCTCGGCATGGCAGTGGCGCTTGCGATGGGCATTGGCCTGCAGAACTTCCCCGAAGGCGCGGCCATCTCGCTGCCGCTCGTGCGTGAGGGCATGAGTCGCGGGCGAGCCTTTGTGATGGGTAGCCTCTCGGGCATCGTGGAGCCTGTCTTCGGTGTGCTCGTGGTGCTTGCGAGCAGCTGGATCTCCCCGTATATGCCATGGCTTCTGGCCTTTGCCGCGGGCGCGATGATCTACGTGGTGGTGGAGGAGCTCATCCCCGAGGCGCACCTCGGCGAGCACTCCAACGTGGGCACGCTCGGGTTTATCGCCGGCTTTGTGGTGATGATGGTGCTCGACGTGGCGCTTGGCTAGATTGTAACCACTGTCTAACTTATGGAGAGCCTGTGAATCCCACCTTGCTGCTGGGATTTCTTACAAGTTAGGCTAATCTAACAAACGTGCCGAGAAGAATAGCGACTCGTTGATCGGCACGGTACGTTTTACCCTGCCCGAGCGACGGACCCTCTCCCCGTCGCGCACGGCGAACCCAAGCGCCGCCTGCCGCCCCCTCTCGGCAGGCGGCGCGCCTTTTACCCTCCTGGCGACCTGCGGCAATAACACGAGAGGCCCCCGGGCTTCCGAAGAGAAGCTCCGCGCAGCGCACTTCTCGTAGGAAGCCCGGGGGCCTCAGTCTCGCGTTCAGGGACGAACGCTACTTCTTGACCTTGCCCTGGTTGGCGACGGCGTTGATCTTGGCCTCGATGGTGGCCGGGTCGCCGATGTAGTGCTTGTCGACGACGTTCCAGTCCTTGTCGAAGGTGTAGGCGCACGGCACGCCGGTCGGGATGTTGACCTCGAGGATCTGCTCGGGGGTCAGCTTCTCGAACTGCATGACGAGGGCGCGCAGGCTGTTGCCGTGAGCGGCGATGAGCACGCGCTTGCCGGCCTCCATCTGCGGCTTGATCTCCTGCTCAAAGTACGGCCAGGCGCGGGCGATGGTGTCCTTGAGGCACTCGGTGTAGGGGAGGTCCTCCTTGGGCACGTCGCGGAACATCTCCTGGACGTGCGGGTCGCGCTCGTCGCCGGGCTCGAGGGCGGGCGGCTGGACGTCAAAGGAGCGGCGCCAGATCTTGACCTGGTCCTCGCCGTGCTCGGCGGCGGCGTCGGCCTTGTTGAGGCCCTGGAGGGCGCCGTAGTGGCGCTCGTTGAGCTGCCAGGCCTTGTGGACGGGCAGCCAGTTGCGGTCGAGTTCGTCGAGCACGCAGTTGAGCGTGTGGATGGCGCGCTTGAGCAGCGAGGTGTAGCAGACGTCGAAGTCGTAGCCAGCCTCCTTGAGGGCCTTGCCGCCCGCGTGGGCCTCCTCGCGGCCGGTGTCGGTGAGGTCAACGTCGGTCCAGCCGGTGAAGAGGTTGAGCTTGTTCCACTCGGACTCGCCGTGGCGGACGATGACGAGCTGCATGGTCTGATCGTCGTTCATTGGAGACACGTCCCTTCTCGATGCTGAGTTTGTGCGGCGGGCGCCGCCCAACATGTATAGTATGACGCAATGGGTATAGTTGCGTTAGGTTAACACTGAGGTTTTTCAGCTGTCAGAGGGAGCGGGAGCGTGAGTACGACCGATTTTCTTGTCATAGCGGTGATTACGGCACTGCTGGTGCTTGCCGTGCGCTCCATCGTGCGGTCGCGCGCCGACGGGTGCTCGGACTGTGGTAGCCGCGGGAGCTGCTCCGCGCACGTTACCGGCGCGCCGTGCCCCGCTGCCAAGGATATGCTCAGCCACGTGGAGGACCGCCTCAACAAGCTGTAAAGGGGGGACGGGTTCTTCCTCTCAGAGTTTTTGGGACAGGCCTCGAGTGTTGTTCGAGGCCTGTCCC
>DXAB01000031.1 GCA_019117265.1 Candidatus Olsenella pullicola | reverse complement strand
GCGCGCCGATGGGGTTGAAGTAGCGCAGCAGCACGACGTTCCACTCCGGGTCGGCGGTGTGGAGGTCGGTGAGGATCTGCTCGATCATCCACTTGGTCCAGCCGTAGGGGTTGGTGGCGGGCTTCTTGGGGCTCTCCTCGGTCAGCGGCAGGGAGTCCGGGTCTCCGTAGACGGTGGCGGAGCTGGAGAAGATGATGGACTTGCAGCCGTGCTCGCGCATGACGTCCACCAGCGTGAGGGTGTTGCCGATGTTGTTGGAGTAGTACTCGATGGGCTTGGTGACGGACTCGCCCACGGCCTTGTAGCCGGCAAAGTGGATGACGCGGCTCGGGTGGTGGGCGTCAAAGATCGTGGAGAGGGCGGCGCGGTCGTTGACGTCCGCCTCGTAGAAGGTGAGGTTGTTGGCCGCCTCGTCGCCCACGATGGTCTTGATGCGGTCACAGACCTTGGGGGAGGCGTTGGAGAGGTCGTCCACGATGACGACCTGGTAGCCAGCCTGAAGCAGCTCGACGACGGTGTGGCTGCCAATAAAGCCGGCACCGCCGGTAACGAGCACGCAGGTGTCCTGGGGCGCGATCTTCTCGCTCATGGAAGTCCTTTCGTTGTGGTGAGTGCTTCCTTGGTGGTTCCCCCTTCGGATTAGTATACGACGGCCAGCGCCGTTCGGTGCCTGTGCGGGTGTGAGTAGGCTGCCGGCGGAAGCTTTTGCCATAATCTGTCACGTGAGGCGGAGCCCATATGCGCCGGCCGGCATGTCGTCTGGCCGCGCGTGCGAGAGGGGAGAAGAACGTGCGCGAGCGGTTTCTTGCGGCGCTCAGGGCACGCGGGCTTCTCGCCGCTGACGGCGTGACCACAACCTTTGGCCAGCCCGCCTGGCGAGAGGTGCCCGCCGGTCGCCAACCGCAGGCGCTCATGGCCGCCGGGGCGCTGCAGCGTCGGCTGGTTGAGTGCGCACACGGGACCGCGCCGATGGGCGAGGGCCTCTGCGCGGCGTGGGTGGAGCGCGCCTTCTCCCGTCTGGGCATGGGGTATGTGAGCGGCGATGCGCGTGAGCTCTACGACGGGTTCTGCTCGCGGACGGACACGGCCGATCTGCTCGTGGGCATGGTCGTTGCCGTGGGACGCCATCCGTACGGCGCCGGCGGCTGGGACCACGGGCATGTGGGGCTTTACGTGGGCGACGGCCTGGTGATGGACTGCGCGGGTGGGCGCGTGCGCGAGGCGCCGCTTGAGCTGTGGCTTTCCTCGTACGGCGTGGCGAGCGAGCCACGCTGGGGGTGGCTCGGCGCCCTTGCGCTGGCGTAGCTCGCCTGCTCTCTAGACGCTCTTTCTTGCACGAAAAACGGTGATTTTGGGTTTTGGCGGCCCGCGCGTCTGCAGAATTGTCGCACCCGAGAAGAACGTGGTGGTATTGGGGCAAATGTTTTATGTGGGGTTCTCTCACGGGAACGCAAAATCACGTTCTTCTTGTCAACATAAACGTTTCTGCCATGTTTTGACTGGTTGTGGGCAACAAGTTTTATGTCTATAAGAACCGCGCATCAAACTTGTTGCCTAAAACCAGGCGATGCTGACAGGCGGGTCGGCGCCCCCGTGTCAAAAGTTGAGAAACGCGCCGCGCTCTGGTCTTGAGGGGACTAAACTGGTACCCGGTGTGAACGTGGCCGGCCAACCCGGCCTGCGAGATAGGAGCATCCATGGCTGAGGACGCCAAGCAGTACGCGCTGGACAAGCACCGCGAGTGGCAGGGCAAGATCGAGGTGATCACCCGCGCTCCCATCACCACGCCGGAGGAGCTGGCCGTGGCATACACGCCGGGCGTCGCCGAGCCGTGCCTCAAGATCTCCGAGAACGTGGAGGACTCCTACACCTACACCCGCCGCGGCAACCTGGTTGCCGTGGTCACGGACGGCACGGCGGTGCTGGGCCTCGGCGACATTGGCCCCGAGGCGGGCATGCCCGTCATGGAGGGCAAGTGCGCCCTGTTCAAGACCTTCGCCGACGTGGACGCGTTCCCCCTCTGCGTGCGCTCCAAGGACGTGGACGAGATCGTGCGCACCGTCGAGCTCATCGCTGGCAGCTTCGGCGGCATCAACCTCGAGGACATCTCCGCGCCGCGCTGCTTTGAGATCGAGCGCCGCCTCAAGGAGGTCTGCGACATCCCCGTCTTCCACGACGACCAGCACGGCACCGCCGTTGTGACCTGCGCCGCGCTCATCAACGCGTGCCGCCTGACCGGTCGCGAGCTCTCCGACGTGCGCGTGGTCTTCTCCGGCGCCGGCGCCGCGGGCATCTCCATCGCCAAGCTCATGCAGCGCATGGGAGTGAAGGACGTCATCATCTGTGACCGCACGGGTGCCATCTACGAGGGCCGCGAGGGCCTCAACCCCGAGAAGGCCGAGATCGCCACGTGGACCAACCGCGAGGGCGTGAAGGGCAGCCTCGCCGACGCCGTGCGCGGCGCAGACGTCTTTGTGGGCGTGTCTGCCCCGGGCGTGCTCACCCAGGACATGGTTCGCTCGATGGCCGCCGACCCCATCGTCTTCGCCTGCGCCAACCCCGTGCCGGAGATCATGCCGGACGAGGCGCTGGCAGCCGGCGCCGCCGTGGCCGCCACGGGTCGCTCCGACTTCCCCAACCAGATCAACAACGTCCTGGCCTTCCCGGGCATCTTCCGCGGCGCCCTCGACGTGCGCGCCTCCGACATCAACGACGACATGATGGAGGCCGCGGCCTACGCGATTGCCGGCCTCGTTGACGACGAGCACCGCGCCGCAGACTACATCATCCCCGGTGCCTTTGACGAGCGCGTGGCGCCTGCCGTCGCCGCCGCCGTGGCCGAGGCCGCCCGCAAGTCCGGCGTGGCTCGCGCGTAGGAGACAAAGGGACAGTCCCTTCCGTATCATTTGCGGTCCGCCGTTGGAGGCGGGCCGCTTTTTTGCCGTCTAATTATTGTCCGGTCATAGTCGTACATTCGTTCTATCGAGAAGTCCGGTGGAATGGAGGCGCACATGAGCACGGAGAAGGGCATCGTCCTGTTTGAGTCGGCAGACGGGGAGGTTACGCTACCAGTAAGGATTGACCCCGAGGGTGAGGAGATTTGGCTTAACCGCAACCAGCTGGCCGCGCTTTATGGCCGCGACGTTAAGACGATTGGCAAGCACGTCGCGAATGCGCTGCGCGAGGGGCTCGCGGGAAGCGAGAGTCGAACTGTCGCAAAATATGCGACAGTTCGACTCGAGGGCGACCGTGAGGTTGTTCGGCGGGTCGAACACTACAGCCTCGACATGATTCTTTCCGTCGGCTATCGCGTGAAGTCGCGGCGCGGCGTGGAGTTTCGCCGTTGGGCTACGGACGTGCTGCGCCGCTACGTCGTGGCCGGCCATGTGGAGAACGAGCGCCGGCTCGAGCAGCTGGGCAAGGTCACCAAGGTGATGGCGCGCATCCCGGACGACCTCGGTACGCGCCAGGTGCTCGACATCGTGCAGAGCTACACGGCCGCGCTCGACCTTCTCGACGACTACGACCACATGCGCGTTATGGTGCCCGAGGGTGTGCCGTCTGCGTACGTGCTCGGTTACGAGGAGTGTCGCGACGTGATTGACTCAATGCGCTTTGGCCAGGAGAGTTCGCTTTTTGGCGTCGAGAAGGACGAGTCGTTCAAGGGCGCCATCGGCAATGTGTTCCAGAGCTTTGGCGGGCGCGACCTCTACCCCACGCTCGAGGAGAAGGCGGCCCACCTGCTCTACTTCATCGTGAAGGACCACAGCTTCCTAGACGGCAACAAGCGCATTGCGGCAACGATCTTCCTGTATTTCCTTGACCGCTGCGGCGCCCTCTTCACCCCGGCAGGCGAGAAGGTCATTGATGACAGCACGCTCGTTGCCGTTACCTTGCTCATCGCGGAGTCAAACCCTGAGGAGAAGGACGTTATGGTGGCTCTCATACGTCACTTCATTCAGCGCGCGTAGGAGACAAAGGGACAGTCCCTTCCGTATCATTTGCGGCCCGTCGCAGGTGACGGGCCGCCCACGGGCGCGTGGCCTACCCGTTCAGCTCCGTAACGAGGTAGAGGCTCGGCGGGTTGCCCATGAGCTCCTGGACCTGCGCGTCCGTGTCGGCACCCTCTACCTCGCGCTGGAGCTCGAGGTCGGTGATCTGGCCGAGGTAGGCCGCGTAGCGCTCCCTCGCGTCTTCCACGGGGTCAAAGCGATAGCGCCGCGTCTGCGCGCTCCCGTCCGCGAGGCTCGCAGAGAGCGTGAGCTCAACGCCTGCCATCCGCTGCGCAAACTCCTCGGCGGCGCAGACCGCGACGAGGTCGAAGGCCCGCCAGAGCTGCTCGTTAACCGTGCCCTGGTCCGAGGGTGCCGCGTAGGCGTCGTAGAGTGCGTCAAGTGCCTCTCGGAGCGTCCCCTCGGCCTGCAGCGTCATGGCCACGTTGTAGCTGACGCGCTCGAGGGGAACGGTGTAGTCAACCGCGAAGGCGCTCGTCGAGCCGCCTATGGCGTCGCCAACCTCGATGCCGTCGCGGTCGAGCGCAACCCACTCAAAGCGGGTGTCGCCGTCGGTCACCCCGGCACCGCCCAGCTCGTAGGTGATCGAGTCGATCCCCTCGCCCACGCAGCTGACGTCGAAGGACGTGCTCACGTCGAAGAGTCCGCCGCCCCCCTCGCTCCAGCTGTAGATGCCGCCAAAGCAGTCGTCTGCCGCAAGGAGGGAGCCGTCGTCCTGCTCGACGCCCTCGGCATAGGCACGCAGGGCAAACCAGCAGTTCCCGGCTGCCCCCGAGGGATCGCCCTCGGACGGCCTCGTCACGATCGAGGCGACGAGAAGCGCCGCGGCCGTGCCGACCGCCCCCAGCCCCACGCCCACCACGGCCCGTCTGGTGACGAAGTGCCTCTGCGGCGCGTGGTTCTTCTCGGCACCCATCTTGGAAAGAACGTTGTCACGCACGTTGTCGGGGAGCCGGACGCCCTGCACCCGTTCCCTAAACCGGTCGAATGCCTGCTTGTTCATGGTGTCCCTCCTCGCCCTCGAGGTCTGGTTCAAGGATCTGCCTCATCCGCTTGCGTGCCCGGTGCAGGCGCGTGCGCACCGTCGTGGGCGCGCAGCCCACGATGCGCGCGATCTGCTCGGTCGAGTACTCCTCCACGTAGTGCAGCAGCGCCACCACGCGAAGCTTCTCGGGCAGCTGTCGGAGCGCCTGCCACACGGGGTCCGCTCGAAGCTCCGTGAGCGCCGCGTCCTCGGTTCCCACGTCCGGTGACGGCAGCTCCGTCCGCTCGTCGAGTGCGTCCACTCGACGACGCCACGGCATCCGGTGAAGCTCGCGGCACCGGTTCACCGTCACGCGCAGCAGCCAGGCGCGCAGGTGCTCGTCGCAGGTGAAGGCGGTCGCGTCGGTAAGCAGCCTGCAGAACACGTCCTGCGCCACATCCTGGGCATCGTGCTCCGAGCGCGTCTGAGCAAGCGCCACGAGGTAGACCGAGCTGCCGTGCGCGGCCATCGCGTGCCGCATGAACCCCTCGCTTCTAAGAGCACTCATCCTGTTACCTCCTTGCCCATAACATGCGTCAGCGTCGCATAATGTTCCCCTGGAGGATGAGCTTGCACCAGGAAGGCGCAATGGACGAGCAGAGTCAGAAATACCGGGCGTGCGAGCGCAAGAAGCGCTACGCCACGCGCGTGGAGGCGCGCAAGGCGGCCGAGAGGAGCTCGCGTCGCAAGGATGCGCCCAAGATTTTTGTCTATGAGTGCCCGTACTGCGGCGGCTGGCATCTCACGCATCGCCGTCCGGGACGTTGACTCTTTTTTGTGTGCGGTTTTTTGTACGAGGCCGAAGTATCACTTTGCAGGTAGCAATTTGCTACCTGCGCAAATGTGTTGGGCGGGGTGTTGATACTCAGGGGAGGTCTAAAAAAGTACCCAACTATCGCGAGAGGGCTATTCGACGCTCATGACGGTGCCGATGAACACCGGCGTCATCGTGGCGTAGTCAACAATGAGATAGACGAAGGGGCGGTCGAGGATGACCTCCTTGACCTCGGGCGGCGCGGCGGGGCCAGATGAGCCTTCCCCCACCTCCACGACTGTTGTCGCCGCGGCGCTCGTGCCCTCCTCGTTGACGTCAATGAACGTCTTGTGTAGCACGCTGTCCACATGAAGCGGTCCCCGCTCGGAGGATCCCATGCGAGAGAAGTCCGCGAGCGTCGGGTCAAAGGCGTCCGTCACGCCGAGCGCGCGCAGCGCGTTCGCGAGCTCCGCCTCGTAGCTGGCAGTGAACTTGGGCAGTCCGATCTCCGCCGCGGCGTTCGGCACGGGGACGAGCAGCTCCTCCAGCGCGGCGCCGTCGAGGCCCTCCAGCAGTTCGCCCACGCTCACGCCCTCTGTGGGCAGCAGTCCCACGAAGGCGTAGTCGTAGCCCTCGTACGGCTTGATAAAGCCGCTCGCCAGCTCGCCCTCGAGGTAGCTCCCCTCCGTCGAGTGCATCATTGTGACGTCCTGCTCGGTACCGTCCTCGCAGGTGAAGGTGTCGGGTGAGATCAGCGCAGAGTCAAAGGGCTCGTCCCAGCCGCCCTCGAACGCGAGCGCATTCACGAGCAGAACCTGTGCGTCGCCGGAGATCTGGCTCAGCATCTCCGGGATCATCTCGTTGGTCTTCTCGTTCACCCAGGCGTTGACGTCGGCAACGGTGGAGTCGTCGAAGGGCGCCGAGAAGACCTGCGCGCCAAGGCGCCCGCCGCACGTCTCGAGGAAGTCGTCCTGTACGGTGAGACCGTCGGAGTCGCGAAGCCAGATTGAGTTGGCAACCGAGAGTGGGCCGTCGTCGGCCAGCGCCCCGTAGGCCTGGAGCAGACCCATGAGCTCGGTTGCGCCCATGCTCGTAACCCGTTCCATCTGCGCGAGGGTCTCGCCGTCGGCGCCGTTCTCGGCCATGGCGAGCGCCGACAGGACCGAGAGAGGCGAGACGAGCACGCTCTCGCTGCCGGCGCTCTGTCGCAGCAGGCCGAGCGCAAAGTCGTAGGTGCCCGAGCTCTCGTCGACCTCAGGCGCGGAGGTGCTTGCGGGCCGCGTGCCCGCGGTGAGCTCCGTTGCCGTGAGGCCGCTGCCGCCACACCCGGCGAGCAGCGAGAGGGCAACGAGGACGGTCACGGCGATTCCGGGGGCACGGCGGGACATGACGTCTCCCTTCTGCAAAGGCATGGGCCCATCGTAGTCGCCTGACGCGCTGGCCTACCCCTCGCGTCGGTTAACGACGACGATTCCCAGGCTCACCAGCACCAGCGCCGCCACGGCGACCGCAGGGCTCACCACGTTGGTCTCGCCGAGCAGGACGGCGGAGAGCAGCACGCCAAAGACCGGGTTCATGAAGCCGAAGACCGCCACGCGCGAGACGGGGTTCGCGGCCAGCGCGAGCGACCACAGCGAGTAGGCGCCCGCGGAGATGAAGCCAAGATAGGCGAGAAGCGCGAGCGCGGGGGCCGGGTTTGCGACATCGGCGGGGGAGACATGGCCACCGAGGACGAGTCCCGTTGCGAGCAGCACAGCGCCGCCGAGGACGAAGCATCACCTCCTCACCCAGTACATGCGCGAGAGGGGCAGAATGTTCCCTATGGAGGGGGCACCTCACGTACCGGCGACCAACAAAATGACCCGAGGGGGCGTGGTCCCCCTCGGGTCATGGTTGGTCGCGACTCGGCTTTTGCCGAACGCTCCGCTAGACGATGGTCCAGCCGCCGTCTACCAGCAGCAGCTGGCCGGTCACGTAGCTGGAGGCGTCGGAGGCCAGGAAGAGCATCGCGCCGTTGAGCTCGCCGGGGTTGCCGCGACGGCCCATCGGGCAGTTCTCGCGGATGCCGCGGTCGTAGCTCTCGTCGGTGACGGCGTCGGCCATCTCGCTCTTGAAGTAGCCGGGGCCGAGCGTGTTGACCGTGATGCCGCTCTTGGCCCACTCGGCCGCGAGCGCCTTGGTCATCATGTAGACGGCGCCCTTGGCCGTGGAGTAGCCGGAGCGCGGCAGGCCGTTCATCGTCACCTGGCAGTGGAACGAGCCGATGTTGATGATCTTGCCGTAGCCCTGCTCCAGCATGACCTTGCCGACCTCGCGGGCCACGTAGAAGACGCCGTTGACGTTGGTGTTGATGACGCGCTGCCACTGCTCGTCGGTGGTCTCCACGGCGGGCGTGGCAAAGCCGGCGGCGGCGTTGTTGATGAGGATGTCGATGCGCCCGAACTCCCTGTGGATGCGCTCGATGCCGTCGCGCACCTGCTGGGTGTCGGTGACGTCGCACGGGACCACGAGGCAGCGCACGCCGTACTTCTCGACCTCCGCGCAGACCTCCTGGAGCTTCTCCACGCGACGGGCCATGATGGCGACGTTGGCGCCCTGCTCGGCGAGGCACAGCGCGAACTGGCGCCCCAGGCCGGACGAGGCGCCCGTGACCACCGCGTACCTGCCGCTGACATCGAAATAGTTCTTCATGCCGCATCCTTTCTTTTCCGAACTATCTATATTGAGTTACATTGGTATTCATTATATAACCACAGAGCTAAAAGAGAGAGAAGGTAAGGAAAATGAAGGAGAGGCTCTTCTCCGCGAAGGTGGACGGAAGGTTCTACTACGGCTGGGTCATGCTCGTGTGCGCCTTCATGCCCATGTTCATCTGCTATGTCGTCAAGGTCAACTGCGCGCCGCTGTTCGTGGGCCCGCTGACCGAGGAGCTCGGCATCACGCGCACCGCCTACACGCAGACCAACACGCTGATGACCGTCACCATGATGGTGGCCTCGCTTTTTGTGGGGAAGTTCTACAAGAAGATCCCCGTGAAGTTTGCCCTCACGGCGTGCGTGGCGCTGACCAGCATCTGCTACGTGCTCATGTCCTTTGCGAACTCGATCTGGGAGCTCTACGTCTACTCGGCCATCCAGGGCATCGGCTGGGCAGGAGCCACCACGCTGCCGACCACCATCATGGTGAGCAACTGGTTTGGCCCCAAGGTCAAGGGCACGGCCATGTCCATCGCGATGCTCGGCAGCGGCGCGGGCGCGCTCGTGTGGATCGGCATCGTGACCTCGATCATCTCGGGGGCGGGCTGGCGCACCGGCTTCCTCGCGATGGCGCTCATCAACGCGCTGGTCATCCCCATCGCGCTGATCTTCGTGGTGAGCATGCCCATCGATAAGGGCTTCAAGACGCGCATCGGCGACCCCACGGCCGAGGAGCTGGCGAGAAGCTCGGCGGCCGAGAGCTCGACGCCCGCCCAGAGCGCCGGCATCACCGGGCGCCAGGCCCTTACGACCGCGCGCTGGTGGTGCCAGTTCGCCGCCGGCATGGTGACGATGATCGGCGCCTCGGCCTTCTCGTACTACTGCGTCGACTACTTCACGCAGCTCACCGGCGACGGGGTGCAGGCGGCCGCCATCTATGCGGGCGCGCTGGGCACACTGGTGATCGGCAAGTTCCTGCTCGGCGTGCTGACCGACGTGCTGCACGTGAAGCGCACCTCGGTGATCGCGCCGCTGTTCTACGCAGGCGTCTTCGTGTGCCTCGCGCTGGCCTCGCAGAACATGACGTTCGCGACCGTGATGGTGCCGCTGTACATGATCGGCGGCGCGCTGCCGTCCGTCATCCCGTTCCTCATCACCTCGCTCAACTTTGGTGACAAGGAGTACGGCGTGATGAGCGGCTGGATGAACATCGCGGGCAACATCGGGCAGATCATCGGGCCCACCGCCGCGGCGCTCGTCTTTGACACGACGGGCAACTACGTCATGGCGTGGGTCATCTTTGCGGCGCTGATGGTGGTCGTGGCCGTGCTCTACTTCCTCTCCAACGTCGTGAGCAGGAAGAAGATCGAGGCCATGGGCTACACGCCCGCCTCGTAGCGCGCGCTCCGGCGGTTCTTGATGGCGGCCCGCATCCCCCCTGACGGGGTGGGTGCGGGCCGCTGCCCGTAGGCCGGCGCTCTTCTTGCCCGGACGGGGGCTAGGCCGGGGACTGCTCCGCCCCGCCCGGACGGTTGACCACCACGATGCCCACGCTCACCAGCGCGAGCGCCGCTACGGCCACGAGGGGGCTCACCACGTTGGTCTCGCCCAGGATGACGGTGGAGAGCAGCACGCCGAAGACCGGGTTCATGAAACCGAAGACGGCCACGCGCGAAACGGGGTTCACCGCGAGCGCAAGCGACCACAGGGAGTACGCCGCCGCCGAGATGAGCCCCAGGTAGGCGAGAAGCGCCAGCGCGGGCAGCGGGTTGGCGGCGTCGGCCGGCGCCACGTGTCCGCCGAGCGCCAGGCCCGCCGCCACCATGACCACGCCGCCCACCACGAACTGCCAGCCGGAGAGCAGCACCGGGTCGTGGTCCGCGGAGAAGCGCTTGGCGAGGTTGCTCGAGGTGGCCGCCGCCACGGTCGACGCGAGCACCATGCCCTCGCCGGCCAGCGTGAACGAGAGGCCGCCGGACTCGCCGGTCACGTTGACGAGCACCACGCCGGCAAACCCCACGAGGCAGCCGAGCGCCTTGCGCGCGGTGAGCCGCTCGAAGCGGAAGACGAGCGCGGCCAGCAGCACGCAGATGAAGGAGTTGCTCGCCTCGAGGATGGAGCTCGTGACGCCCGCGCAGTTGGCGAGGCCCACGTAGAAGAGGACGTACTGCAGCACGGTCTGGAAGAGCGAGAGCACGCCTATCGCGGGCAGGTCGCGCTGTTCGGGAACGAAGGCGCGCCGCCGCGCCACGCTCATGCCGGCCACCACCATCAGGCCCGCAATCACAAACCGCGTCCCCGCAAACGCCAGGATGGACGGCACGTCGGCAGCGTCGATGCCAAACAGCTCGTAGCCGATCTTCACGCACGGAAACGCCGACCCCCACAGAAAGCAGCTCGCCAAGCACGCCAGCGCCATCCCCGCCGTCGAGGCAAGAAAAGATTGAGATTGTGGTTTGGTCACGGCGACGTCTTTCCTGACGTTTCTTGAGTTGCGGCAGCGGCCCAGGGTTTTCTAAGCAGAGGTTCCGCGAAGCGCACCTCTGCGTGAAAACCCTGGGCCGCCCACCCGACGCTACTCGGTGAAGTACGCCACGCCGCCCTCGATGAGGGGCTGGTACGCGTTGCCCGGCACGTTCTTGTAGAGCCCGGCGCCGCTGCGCTCGCTGTGGCCCATCTTGCCGAGAACGCGGCCGTCCGGCGAGGTGATGCCCTCGATCGCGAGCACCGAGCCGTTGGGGTTGACGCCAAGGTCCATGCTCGGCGCGCCGTCCTCGCCCACGTACTGCGTGGCCACCTGGCCGGCGGCGATGAGCTTCTCGAGCAGCTCGTCGGACGCCACGAAGCGACCCTCGCCATGGGAGATCGCGACGTTGTGGACGTCGCCGATCTCGCAGCGGGAGAGCCACGGAGAGAGGTTGCTCGAGACGCGCGTGCGCACGAGGCGGCTCTGGTGGCGACCGATGGTGTTGAACGTCAGTGTGGGGCAGGAGTCGTCCATCGGGCGGATGTCGCCGTAGGGAACCAGGCCCAGCTTGACGAGTGCCTGGAAGCCGTTGCAGATGCCGAGCATGAGGCCGTCGCGGGACTGCAGCAGCTCGCGCACGGCGTCGGTGACCTCGGGGGCGCGGAAGAAGGCGGTGATGAACTTGGCGGAGCCGTCCGGCTCGTCGCCGCCGGAGAAGCCGCCGGGGATCATGACGATCTGGCTGTTGCGGATGCGCCGAGCCAGCTCGTGGGTGCTCTCGGCCACGGCCTCGGGTGTGAGGTTGTTGATCACGAAGACGTCCGGCACGGCACCGGCGCGCTCGAAGGCGTGGGCGGTGTCGTACTCGCAGTTGGTGCCCGGGAAGACGGGGATGATCACGCGCGGGCGCGCCACGTGGACGGCCGGATGCGGGCGACCGCCGCGCGCGAGCTCGGCGTCGAAGGAGACGGTGCGGACGGGCTCGCCGGCGCCGCGGTACGGGAAGACGGACTCGATGGCGCCCTCCCAGGCCTCCTGGAGCCCGGCGAGGTCGATCCTCTCGTCGGAGACGGTGAGCTCGTAGGGCTCGGTCGTGGAGCCGAAGAGCGAGACGGTCACGCCCGCGGGCGGCTCGGGCAGCTCGGCGCCGTCGGCGAGCTCCACGAGGAAGCTGCCGTAGGACGGGCAGAAGAGCGCGTCGGAGCCGAAGGCCGGCGAGACCTCGAGGCCGATGCGGTTGCCGACGCACATCTTGAAGGCCGCCTCGGCCGCCCCGCCGTAGCCCGGCGTGGAGACGGCGAGCGCGTCGCCGCGGGCGACGAGGCCCTCCACCAGCGAGAACGCGGCGAGAAGGGCGCTCGCGTCGGGCGTGAGGCCGTCGTCGGCGTAGTCGGGAACGATGACGAGGACGCGATGGCCGGCCCCCTTGAACTCCGGCGACGTCACGCGGTCCACACTGCCCAGCCCCGTGGCAAACGAGACGAGCGTGGGCGGCACGTCCAGGTCCTCAAAGCTACCGGACATGGAGTCCTTGCCGCCGATGGAGCCGATTCCCAGGTCCACCTGAGCCATGAGCGCGCCGAGAAGGGCGGCGGTGGGCCTGCCCCAGCGCTCGGGCTCGGTGCGCAGGCGCTCGAAGTACTCCTGGAACGTGAGGTAGAGGTTCTCGTGCTCAAAGCCCGCGGCCACCATGCGGCTCACGGACTCGACGACGGAGAGGTATGCGCCCGTGAAGCAGTCGGCGCTCATGAGGTAGGGGTTGAAGCCCCACGCCATGCCGGAGCACGTGGTGGTCTCTCCGTCCACGGGGAGCTTGGCGACCATCGCCATCGTGGGCGTGAGCTGCGTGCGCCCGCCAAAGGGCATGAGCACCGTTGCGGCGCCGATGGTGGAGTCAAAGCGCTCGGAGAGGCCCTTGTTGGAGGCCACGTTGAGGTCGGTCACGAGCGAGCGCATCTTCTCGGCGACGGTCTCGCCGGCCCAGGTGCGCTCGTACTCGCCCTGCGCCTCCACATGGACAGCCTGCGCCTTGGGCGCGCCGTTGGAGGAGAGGAACTCGCGGCTCACGTCAACGATCGTGGCGCCGCGCCAGCTCATGCGCAGGCGGGGCTCCTCGGTGACGGTGGCCACGACGGTGGCCTCGAGGTTCTCCTCGCGGGCGTAGCGCATGAACTCGGCCACGTCCTCGGGTGCCAGCGCCACGGCCATGCGCTCCTGGGACTCGGAGATGGCGAGCTCGGTGCCGTCGAGGCCCTCGTACTTCTTGGGCACGAGGTCGAGGTTGATGTCAAGGCCGTCTGCCAGCTCGCCGATGGCAACGGAGACGCCGCCCGCGCCAAAGTCGTTGCAGCGCTTGATGAGGCGGCACGCGTCCTCGCGGCGGAAGAGGCGCTGGAGCTTGCGCTCGATGGGCGCGTTGCCCTTCTGGACCTCCGCGCCGTCCTTCTCGAGGGACTCGACGTTGTGGGCCTTGGAGGAGCCGGTGGCGCCGCCGATGCCGTCGCGGCCGGTACGGCCGCCCAAAAGCACGATCTTGTCGCCGGGGGCGGGGCACTCGCGACGCACGTGGCTGGCCGGGGTGGCGCCCACCACGGCACCGATCTCCATGCGCTTGGCCACGTAGCCGGGGTGGTAGAGCTCGCTGACCTGGCCGGTTGCCAGGCCGATCTGGTTGCCGTAGCTGGAGTAGCCGGCGGCCGCGGTGGTGACGAGCTTGCGCTGCGGGAGCTTACCCGTCATGGTCTCGGACACCGGGACCGTGGGGTCGGCCGCGCCGGTGACGCGCATGGCCTGATAGACGTAGCTGCGGCCGGAGAGCGGGTCGCGTATGGCGCCGCCGATGCAGGTGGCCGCGCCACCAAAGGGCTCGATCTCGGTGGGGTGGTTGTGGGTCTCGTTCTTAAAGAGGAAGAGCCAGTCCTCGTCGTGCCCGTTGACGTCCACCTTGACCTTGACGGTGCAGGCGTTGATCTCCTCGGACTCGTCGAGGTTCTTGAGCTGCCCGGTGTGCTTGAGGTACTTGGCGCCGATGGTGCCCATGTCCATGAGACAGACGGGCCTCTCCTCACGACCCAGCTCGCGGCGCATCTCGAGGTAGCGCTCAAAGGCGGCGCGCACCACGTCGTCGTCAATCTGCACGTCCGTGAGGACGGTGCCAAAGGTGGTGTGACGGCAGTGGTCGGACCAGTAGGTGTCGATCATGCGGATCTCGGTGATCGTGGGTACCCGACCCTCGCCGGCAAAGTAGCTCTGGCAGAAGGTGATGTCCGCAAGGTCCATGGCCAGGCCGCGCTCGTCGATAAAGGCCTGGAGCTGCGTGGCGTCAAGCTCGAGGAAGCCGTCGAGCACCTCCACGTCCGCGGGCTCGGGGTAGTCCTGGCGCAGCGTGGCGCGCGGCTCGAGGGAGGCCTCGCGCGCCTCCACGGGGTTGATCACGTAGTGCTTGATTGCGGCAACGTCCTGCACGGAGAGGGCGCCCTCCAGCACGTAGACCTTCGCGGAGCGCACGATGGGGCGCTCGCCCTGGCTGATGAGCTGGATGCACTCGCTCGCGGAGTCCGCGCGCTGGTCAAACTGCCCGGGGAGAAACTCCACGGCAAAGACCGTGGCTCCGGGGGCAGCCTCGGGCATCTCGGTGGTGGCCACGTCGGTCTGCGGCTCCGAGAAGACCGTGGGCACGCAGCTCTCAAAGAGCTCGGGCGTGATGCCCTCCACGTCGTAGCGGTTAATGAGTCGCAGGTTGTCGAGGGCGTCGATGCCGAGGAGCGTCTTGAGCTCGCGCTCGAGCGACTGCGCCTCGCCGTCAAATCCGGGCTTCTTCTCCACGTAGATGCGAGAGACCATGCGCTGCTACCTCCTGGGTGCTCAAGGAGTTGTTCGTAGCTCACCATTTTACGGCAAAAGCCGTGCGGGAGGGAGCGGGCGCCGTTTAGGCAAGCGCGACGAGCGCGGTGACAAACGCCAAGGTCGCAAGCGCCGCGATGGCGTCTCTGATCCCAAGGCGCTGCTCGTGGAAGTGGGTGCGCCCCTCTCCGCCCTCGTAGCAGCGAGCGTCGAGCGCGCGGGAGAGGCCGTCGGCATGGCGCAGCCCGCTGGCGAGAAGCGCCACCACAACGGGCGCGACCGAGCGCACGCGCTGGACGGGGCCGCCCTCGTCGAAGGCGCCCCCGCGCAGCGACTGGGCGTCGATGATGGCGGTTGCCTCGTCGGCAAGGGTGGGAATGAAGCGCATCATGAGCGAGAAGACCATCGCGATCTGGTGGCCGGGAAGGCCCAGGCGCGAGAGCGGGGAGAGCATGCGGTCGAAGGCGTCGGAGAGCTGGGTGGGCGTGGTGGTGAGCATGATGAGCGAGCCCATGACGAGCGCGAGGGCAAAGCGGGCCGTGTAGAGGGCCGCGGCGAGCACGCCGCCCGACGTGACGGAGAGCGGTCCCAGCGTTGCCACGACGTCGCCCGTCCTCACAAAGAAAAGGTTGAAGAGCGAGAGCACGGCGAGAAACACCATGAGCGGGCGCACGGATGCGAGCACCCGGTCCGCGGGCACGCGTGAGAGGAGCAGCGCCGCGAGGACGAAGGCCGCCGCGAGCGCGAGCTGCGCGAGGTTGGAGACGCAGAAGACGGCAACAAGCGTCGCGAGCACGCAGACGAGCTTGACGCGGGCGTCGAGCCCGTGGATGGGGGAGCGGGCGGCCACGTACTGGCCCACTGAGATCTTAAGCGCCATCGTGCCTCCCCTCCTGACCCAAGAGGGGGCAGTCCCCTTCGGGGCCGGGCGCGGCGCACGCGCCCTCGATCGAGGCGACGAGCTCGTCGGTGGTGAGGGGGTCCCCGAGCGCGGGCCAGCCGCGACGCTCCAGCTCGCGAGCCACGCGCAGGGAGCGGGGGATGCCGAGGCCGTTCTCGCAGAGGCACTTCTCGTTGGCGCGCGAAAAGACCTCGCGGGGCCCGCCCATGGCAACGAGCCGGGACTGGTCGAGCGCGATGACGTGGTCGCAGCGGGCGGCGTCCTCCATCGAATGGGTTACCTGGACGAGCGTGATGCCCTGCTCGCGAAGGTGCGCGAGCACGCCGCGCAGCATGGCGCGACCTCGCGGGTCAAGGCCCGCGGTCGGCTCGTCGAGCACGAGGATCTTGGGCGCCATCGCAAGGATGCCGGCGAGGGCGCAGAGTCGGCGCTGTCCGCCGGAGAGCTTGAAGGGGGAGGCGTCGCGCCTATCGGAGAGGCCCACGATCTCAAGGGCGCGCGAGACGCGGCGCTCGACCTCCTCGGGTGGCAGCTTGAGGTTGCGCGGGCCAAACGCCACGTCCTTCTCGACGGTCTCGGCAAAGAGCTGGCGCTCCGGGTGCTGCATCACGTAGCCCACGGCGCGCCGTGCCGCCCTGCGCCCGCGCCGGGAGAAGGTGTCGTTGCCGTTGACGAGGACGCGGCCCTCGTCCGGCGCCTCAAGCCCGCAGATCAGCCGCAGCAGCGTGGACTTTCCCGAGCCGGTCTGCCCGATGATGGCCGTTGAGGTGCCCGCCTCCACCTTGAAGGAGACGTCGTCGAGCGCCCTGCCGCTTCGATCGTACGCAAACGAGACGTGCTCGACCTGCAAGAGGGGCGAGGCAGGGAGGACGGGATCGCTTGTCTCGCTCGGCGGGGCGGATGAGGCAAAAGGACCCGCCCCCCTTATCTCGCTCAACTCGTTGACGAGGGTCTGCTCGTCGCAGGTCCAGGGGAGGCCGAGGCGCCGCGAGAGGCGCGCGGCAAAGGGGACCTCGAGGCCCAGGCTCAGAAGAAGCTCGCCGTGCGAGAAGACCTCGTCGGGCGTGCCCTCGAGCACGACGCGCCCCCGGTCCATCACGATGACGCGGCTCGCCTCGAGCGCCTCCTCCATGAAGTGCGTCACGTGGACGAGGGTGGTGCCGGCTGCGGCGAGGCGCCCCATCACGCGCAGAATCGCCGCGCGCCCGCGCACGTCGAGAAGGGAGCCGGGCTCGTCGAGCACGAGCACCTGCGGCTCCATGGCAAGGGCGCCGGCGATGGTCACGCGCTGGCGCTGCCCGCCGGAAAGACGCGACGGATCTGCCTTGGCGTAGTCATCCATGGCAACGCGGTGCAGCTCACGGGTCACGCGTGTGGCGATCTCCTCGCGTGGCAGCCCGAGGTTCTCCGGGCCAAAGGCAACGTCGTCCTCAACGACGCTCGTGACGATCTGGTCGTCCGGGTTCTGGAACACCAGACCGAGCGAGCGCCGCGCGCGCCGATAGGCCGCGAGGTCCGGCGTGCCGTCTGCGCACACGCGCTCGCCTACGAGCTCGACCTCGCCCTCGTCGGGCGCGAGCAGCCCGCAGATCACCGAGGCGAGCGTTGACTTGCCGGAGCCGTTGGCGCCGAGCACGCAGACCCGCTCGCCGCGCGCCACCTCGAGGGAGACGTCGTCGAGCGCGCGCACGCCCCCGTCGTAGACGAGGGTCACGTGCGAGAGCCGTACCGGCACCTGAGCCCTGACCTGCGACCTCACGTTCTTCTCGGCCGCCCTACCTGGAGACGATCTGCGCGATGGGCTTCTGGATGAGCGCCGTTACCACGCAGTTGATGACGATCTTGAGCGCGTTGAAGGGCAGCAGGATTGGCACGATCATCGCGATGACGTCGGCCGTGGAGACGGCGGTGTAGAGCGGCGTCACGATGATGTTGCCCACGATGCATGCGGCGAGTGCGATGACGGCGCCCGCGACCATGCCGGCCACCAGCCCGCGTGTTCCGCTCACGCGGCGCGCGATGAGGGCGGTGGGCACGCACAGCGCCACGCCCGCGACGATGGCCATGACGTGGCCCCACGGGTTGAAGCTAAAGAGGGTCTTGAGCACCCAGGGAAGAATGGTCACGATGGCGCCGGTGCTCGGCCCAAAGACGAGCGCGGCGACAAACGCCACAATGCCCGACGGGTCGTACATGAGCCACGGGGCGGGCGGGAAGATGGGAATCTCCACAAAGGTAAGGACGAACGCCAGCGCGCAGAAGAGCGCCGTCGTGGCGATGCGGCGCGTTGACCAGGAGCCGCCCGCGGTGGTGGAGTGGGTGTCGTGCGAGACGTGCGTGTGCGTGGAAGCAGCCATGATGGCCTCCGTTTCTTCCATCCGGACTGTAACCGTTGGTCCCGGAATCTCACCGGGTCAGCCGCCTTTTTCGCGGGTCGCGGACTGGGGGCATGGCACGTGGCCGCCCGTCACCGCCAGTGGGGATTTTCACCCCGCCCTGAAACTGACCCCTGTAGCGTATCACTTTCTGACGAGAAGAACCGCGTATACTGGATGCGACCCCAAACCCGTCGAAAGGCCAACATGTCCGAGAGCGACAACGCCCGAGAGCCCCTGGAGTGGCGCCTGCGCGCCATCGTCGGAGAGGGCAACGTCCTCGTTGACGAGCCCATGAGCGAGCACACCACGTTCAAGGTGGGCGGGCCGGCGGACCTCTACGTGATTCCCGAGGACTTTGACGAGGTGCGCGAGGTGCTCCTTGCCTGCGACGAGGCCGACGTGGCGCGCTTTGTGCTGGGCCGCGGGTCCGACCTGCTCGTCTCCGACGAGGGCTTCCGCGGCGTGATCGTTGCGGTGGGCGACGGCCTGATGGGCGTTGCCGTGGACGGCACGGAGATGACGTGCCAGGCCGGCGTTGACCTGCGTGAGGCATCCGAGATGGCCTGCGAGCTCGGACTCTCTGGACTTGAGTTTGCGTGCGGGATTCCGGGCTCGGTGGGGGGCGCGTGCTTCATGAATGCCGGCGCCTATGGCGGGTGCGTTGCCGACGCGCTCAAGTGCGTGCGCGTGCTCATGCCGGACGGCTCGCAGGAGACGCTCGGCGTGGACGAGCTTGACCTGGGATATCGCCGCAGCCGCTTTGCCGCTGACGGCCTTGTGGTGCTCTCTGCCACCTTTGACCTCGAGAAGGGCGACCCCGAGAAGATTCGCGCCACGATGGACGACCTCACGCGCCAGCGCGAGGAGAAGCAGCCGCTCGAGCTGCCGAGCGCCGGGTCCACGTTCAAGCGGCCGGAGGGTCACTTTGCCGGCAAGCTCATCATGGACGCAGGCCTCCAGGGGTTTCAGGTTGGCGGCGCTGCCGTGTCGAGGAAGCATGCCGGTTTTGTGGTGAACGTCGGCGGTGCCACGGCGGCGGACGTCCATGCCGTGATCGAGCACGTCCAGGATGAGGTGGAGCGCCAGTTTGGCGTGCGCCTCGAGCCCGAGGTCCGCTTCCTGGGGTAGTGCGCCCTTCTCGCCCTCAAGTGGCGCCCTTCTCGCCCTCAAGTGGCGCCGCTCACCGGAAAACCTAGCAGCTAGTGGTATCTACAACAATTATTAAGTTAAGTCTAATACTCATTGAGTTAGGATATTTTGTAGAGAAAAACTACCTGCTAGGTTTGCGGGCAGGCGGCGGAGCCAACGGCGCCCCATGGTGCCCGACATCGTCTTGCGCCCGCAGCCCTGCCGCGTCGAGAGGGGCTGCCATGTACGCCGTCGTGAGTCATGATTCCGCCTGCGACGCCATCCGCCTGCTCTTCTCGCGTGCCGAGAAGAACCCGCGGGTCTCGCGCTTTCCGCAGGATGCCTGGCGCCTTTCTCGAGGTGCGTGCGTCTCTGGCCAGCGCGCCTACAGGGCGGCTCGCGTTGCGGAGACCCTTGCCGGGCTTGGTCTTGTCGCTCGTCCCGTTGACCTCCTGGTACCTGCGCAAACGCCTCGCAGCAGCGGCGATGAGGCGCGCTTTCACGTGTGGGGAGGCGTGGTCCCGCGGGAATCCCTCCTGTGCGTTGCCGACAACCTGCTTGTCAGCGGTCCGGAGCTCATCATCGTCCAGCTGTGTTCTGCTCAGGGGAAGCTCGACTCGCTTCTTGACGCGCACGCTGCCGCCGTGCGCGCGGAGGCAGAGCTCGTGGCGTCCGTCGAGAAGTCGGTGAAGCCGGTGATCGACCATCCCCTGGAGTGGGAGCGTATTCGGCGCCTTGTTGCCGCAACGGTTGTGGCCTGCGAGTTCTCCGGCACATATCGACTTGGGGTCGGGTCCGGAAAGGCGGCGTACCACGCTTCCCGGCTCATGGACGCCCGCAGTCTTGGGCGAGTCATCGCCGAGGTCGGGAAGTCCCAGGGCACGCGCCGCGCGCGACGAGTGGGGGAGCTCATGCTCGAGGGGTCTGCCTCTCCCATGGAGACCGCGCTTGCGCTCATGCTCACGCTGCCCGTTGACTTTGGCGGCTTTGGGCTCGAGAGGCCGCGCCTCAACCAAGCGGTCGACGTGCGGCACCTTCGGGAGGCGCTCTCGGATCGCGATGCCGTGACGCCGGATTTTCTCTGGGCGGAGCAAGGGGTCGCGCTCGAATATGACAGCGCCGAGTTTCACACGGACCGTGGAGGGGGCCAGCTCAGCAAGGATGCCATGCGCGCAATTATCCTCACGTCGGCGGGGCATCGCGTGTTCAGGGTGACGTCGCAGGTGGCAAAATCGCTGCCAAGGCTGTCCCTTCTTGCCAGACAGCTCGCCCACGTGCTGGACGTCGAGCTGCCCGAGGCAACACCGCTCCAGGAGCTCCGCCGCCACAAGCTCTACATGCTGCTAATGCCCCAGAAGTAGCCCTTCCACCCTGTCTTGTTGGTGCGCTACGACCAAAAACCAAGCAGCTAGTGGTACGTACCACTAGTATTAAGATAATTCTACGTTCTATTAAGGTAAATAATTTTTTTGAGTGAAACTACCTGCTAGGTTTGTGGGAATTCGGGGGCCTGCGGACGAGAAGGGCCTGCGCTCAAAAAGACCGCGCGGCAAAGAAGACCGCGCGGCCGAGAAGAGCTTGGGCTTGCTGCGCTAGTTCTTGAGCGAGTTGAGCGGGGCGGGGAAGCGGCCGCCACGGTGCGCAAGCACGGACCCCGCGAACTGGTTGACGGGCATGACGGGCGCGGAGCCGAAGAGTCCGCCAAACTCGAGCATGTCGCCCTCCTTGCGGCCGATGGCCGGGATGAGGCGCACGGCCGTGGTCTTGGTGTTGATGACGCCGATGGCCATCTCGTCGGCGATGATGCCGGCGATGGTCTCCACCGAGGTGTCGCCGGGCACGGCGATCATGTCGAGGCCGACGGAGCACACGCAGGTCATGGCCTCGAGCTTCTCGATGGAGAGGGCACCGTCCACGGCGGCGCGGATCATGCCGGCGTCCTCGGAGACGGGGATGAACGCGCCGGAGAGGCCGCCCACGGAGGAGGACGCCATGACGCCGCCCTTCTTGACGGCATCGTTGAGCAGGGCGAGCGCGCAGGTGGTGCCGGGCCCGCCGCACTCGCCCACGCCGATGATCTCCAGGATCTTGGCCACGGAGTCGCCGGCGGCCGGCGTCGGCGCCAGGGAGAGGTCCACGATGCCCTTCTCCACGCCCAGGCGGCGGCTCGCCTCGCGGCTCATGAGCTCGCCGGCGCGCGTGATCTTGAAGGCGGTCTGCTTGATCTTCTCGGCAACGTCCATGAGGCTCGCGGACTCGGGAAGCTCCGCCAGGGCCGCGGCCATGACACCGGGGCCGGAGACGCCCACGTTGATCACGGCGTCCGCCTCGCCGGAGCCGTGGACGGCGCCTGCCATGAACGGGGAGTCCTCGACCATGTTGGCAAAGACCACAAACTTGGCGGCGCCGTAGCAGTCAATGTCCACGGTGCGCCGCGCGCACTCGAGGATGGTCTCGGCGGAGAGCAGCACGGCGTCCATGTTGATGCCGGCGCGGGTTGAGGCAATGTTGAGGGAGGAGCACACGCGGTTGGTGGTGGCCAGGGCCTCGGGGACGCTTGCGATGAGGCGACGGTCCGCGTTGCCCATGCCCTTCTGCACGAGCGCGGAGAAGCCGCCCATGAAATCGATGCCGAGGGTCTCGGCGGCGCGGTCCATGGCGTGCGCGATGGGGGAGAGGTCCTCGTCCGGGCAGCCGGCGGCGATCTGCGCGACGGGCGTTACCGAGACGCGCTTGTTGGCGATGGGGATCCCGTACTCGTTCTGCAGGTCATCGGCGGTTTCCACAAGGTGCTCGGCCGTGTGCGTGATGCGGTCGTAGACCTTGTTGCACATGCGGTCCATGTCCTCGTCGGCGCATCCCGCAAGGGAGATGCCCATCGTGATGGTGCGGAGGTCGAGGTTCTGCTCGGAGACCATCGAGAGGGTCTCGGCTACTTCCTGCGGGGTGATGTCCATGGGCGCCTTTCTCGCGCGGTCCGTTGCAGCCAACCATTATAGGTGACAGCGGCGGGCCGCCCAAAAGGGGACGGGCTCATTTCCGCCAAAAGGGGACGGGTTATTCCGCCCAGAGATTTTGGGACAGGTTTTCCCGCGGTCAAAGTATCGGCTTCCTAACCTGTCCCAAAATCTCTGAGCGAAATAACCCGTCCCCTTTTGCGTGACGTCAGTGTCAGGTGGTGCGGGGACGCGGGATTACGGCGTCCAGGCGGAAGATCCCGTTCTCTGCCGATGTGGTGAGTGAGCCCTCGTACTTCTCGGCGATGAGGCGCATGGACTTGATGCCAAAGCCGTGGTTGGCCACGTCTGCCTTGGTCGTGCGCGGCAGCCCGCCAAAGAACGTGAGTCTGCCGTCGAAGAAGTTCTCGGCGTGGATGCTCACCATGCTGCCGCGTCGCTTGACCACGAGGGAGATGCTGCGGCGCTCGTCGTTCTCGAGCGCGGACACCGCCTCGATGGCGTTGTCGAGCGCGTTGCCGAAGAAGGCGTAGAGGTCGCTCGGTGCCATGAAGTCGAGCGAGGCGCCGTCCACGATGCAGGAGAGCGTGATGTGAGACCGCTCGCAGACCAGGCCCTTCTCGGTGAGGATGGTGTCGAGCGCCTCGTTGCCGGTCTCGATGGACGAGTCGTAGATCGCGACCTCGTGCGCCAGGTCGTCGAGCGCCGCCTGGTCGGCCACGCGCCCGCCCGCCGAGAGGGTGCGGATCTGGTGCTTGATGTCATGGCACTTGACGTTGATGGCCTCGATGTTGCCGCGCGCCATCTCGTACTGGCGCCCGCGCTCGGCAAGCATGCGCTCGATGGAGAGCTTGTCCGCGCGCAGCTGCTGCACGTAGAGGATCTCGTACTCAGAGACCAGCACGAAGCAGCAGACGAGGATGTGAGCCACGCGGAGAAGGACGGCGTTTTTCCAGGAAACGCCCTCAAAGCAGATGCTCTTGATCAGGATGTCGAAGCCGATGACGGCAAACGCCACGGCAACGAAGACGCCGATCATGAGGCGGCTTCTCATCTGCTCGAGCGACGAGCGATTGATTTTGCGGATGAAGGCTGCGTAGCACAGACCGTAGACCAGGACGGCGGAAGCGGGGGTCGCAAGCTCCGCGGGCACGGGTCCCAGCCCCGCGTTGCCGGAGAGCAGCGCCGTGAGCAGCTGTTCCACGCCGCTTGCCAGGTTCTGCATGGTATAGGCCGTCGTGGCGCAGAAGAGCGCGGACCATGTCGAGGCGAAGAACACAAATCTCACGATGAACATCATGGTGGCGAGGACGCCCACAAACACGATGAGCTGCTCCAGGTAGCGGCTCTCCTGGCTGAGCCGGCTTGAGAGGCCGCTCAGCACGATGGCGAGAGCGACGGCGCACACGCAGGTGACCACGAGCGCGAGCCGTCCGCCCGTGCCCTCGTGCGGACGCAGGCGGCTGCCCATTATGAGCGTGGTCACGAGCAGCTCTATCGCAATGACAAGCGGCCAGAGCGCGTCAAACGTGATGTCGGCGACGCTCATCTGCCGCCTCCGATCCGCCGCCCCGCGGCCACCTCCGCGCGGCGCCGCCCGCTCATCTGCTGCCCCCGAGGTAGCGCGTTATCTCCTCGGTGGCGCCGCGCTTGAAGGAGCGGCTGATCCTCAGCAGGTCCCCCGAGAGCGTGCGCAGGTCGTAGCCGCGCACCCAGTCGATGCGCTCCATGTTCACGACCACGCTCTTGGAGATGCGCAGCAGCGGGCCGCCCGCGTTCTCTCGCTCGAAGGCGCTCAGGTTGCCGCGGACGCGCAGCGGCTCGTCGTCCGCCACATGGAAGATGAGGTCGTGGTTGCGCACCTCCACGTAGTCAAGGCGGGCGAGCGGCACCACGCGCACGCCGTCGGTCGTGGTGACGGGGATGGTGCGTCCCACGTTGGCGCTCAGCTTACGCAGGGCCTTCTCCATACGCAGCGAGAAGTCGTAGTAGCCCACGGGCTTGACCATGAAGTCAAGGGCGTCCACCTCGTAGCCCTTGACGGCGTACTGCGCGAGGTTGGTGACAAAGATGATGGGCGTGACCTCGTCGTAGATGCGCAGGAGCTGCGCCGCCTCCATGCCGTTGATCCCCGGGAGGTCGATGTCGAGAAACACGAGGTCATACTTGCCGCTCTGCGAGATGAGGTCGAAGGCGGTCTTGAGCCACGTGACCGAGAAGTCCACGCCGCGCGCGCTCCCAAACCGCTCGAGGTGCGCCTTTATGGTCGCGGCCTCGTCGGCCTCGTCCTCCACAACCAGGACACGATACATGGTTCCCTCCCCATGAGCTTCTCCCCATGTACAGGGTACTTCCGTCGTCCTTCTCGTGCCATGCGCACCCCTCAGCGCCACTTGTGCGCGATGAGGTGCATCTTGCGCCGCGCTGGGCACCGTTCTCGACGGGGTTGGTTTGCGCCCGAGCGGACCGATACGGTGTGGGCTGGACAGTGATGCGCCACGCATCGAGGGTGCGGGCAGTGCCCGCATGGATAAAGGAGGAGCAATGGAGAAGAACGTCACTCGCCGCAACTTCCTGCAGGTCACCGCTGCGGCAGGCGCCGTTGCGGCGCTTGCGGGCTGCGACGGTGGGCAGGAGACCCCGGATGCACCGTCCGGCGAGCAGGGCGGGTCGACCGAGGTCCCCGCGGCCGACGCGTATCCCATCGACGCCGAGGAGTGGGGCTCCGGCACGCCCAAGCACGCCGAGGAGGAGACCCGCGACGGTTGGACGCGCGTGACCAACGAGGGTGGCACCACGCTCGGCGTTGCCAGCACCGACAAGCTCATCCAGGTGGGCGGCTATGCCTTCAAGGACCTCAACGGCAACGGCAAGCTGGACCTCTGGGAGGACTGGCGCCAGACCCCCGAGGACCGCGCCGCCGCCCTTGCCGAGCAGCTCACGGCTGACGAGTCGCTTGCCCTCATGCTGCACGGCTCGATCTTCAGCGTGGGCGAGGTCACCGACGTCCTCAACGGCGTGGGCCCCGTCGAGGGCGACAACGCCAACCCCACGGTTGCCGAAATCCTCGACCACGGCATCCGCACGATGCTCAACTTTGGCAACGCCAACGCCGCTCCCGCGCTCGCCCGCTGGAACAACCTGCTCCAGGAGTACGCCGAGGGCCAGACCTACGGCATCCCGGTGAACATCTCCAACAACCCCAAGGACTACGGCTTCCCCAGCACGCTCGGCCTTGCCGCGACCTTTGATCCCGCGCTCGTGAAGGACGTGGCCAAGGAGTACTCGCGCGCCTATCGCGCCGAGGGCGTCTCCACGCTGCTGGGCGTTCAGATGGACATCACCAGCGAGCCGCGCTGGAGCCGCATCCCCGACACCTTTGGCGAGGACCCCGCGCTCTCCCGCGACATGTCCAACGCCTTTGCCTCCGGCCTGCAGTCGACCTATGACGAGAACGGCGAGGACCAGGGCTGGGGCCCCGACTCCGTCATCAACATGCTCAAGCACTTCCCCGGCGACGGCTGCGGAGAGCAGGGCCGCGAGGCTCACAACGACTATGGCAAGTTCTGCGTCTATCCCGGCAACAACTTCGCCGCGCACCTCATCCCGTTCGTGGACGGCGGCCTGCATCTCGATTCCAAGACCGAGCAGACCGCGGCCTACATGGACTCCTACTCCATCGCCTACAGCGACGACGAGGAGTACGGCGAGCTTGTGGGCTCCGCCTTCTCCAAGTGGAAGAACGACCTGCTGCGCGAGAAGTGCGGCTACGACGGCCTCATCTGCTCCGACTGGGGCGTCACGGACGATCCCGGCGCCATGGTCTCCACGCCCTGGGGCATGGAGGACGCCTCCAAGGTCGACCGCTTCAAGAAGATCATCGAGGCGGGCGTCGACCAGATCGGCGGCGGCTTCGAGCTCGTTACGCTGAAGGCGGCGTACGAGAAGATCGTCGAGGAGACGAGCGAGGACGAGGCCCTCGCCCGCGTCCGCGAGTCCGCGCGCCGCGCCCTGCGCACCTTCTACGTCATCGGCCTCTCCGACTGCCCCTACATCGAGTCCACCGAGTCCAACAAGGTCGTCGAGGGCGAGGAGCTCACCTCCCTTGCCGCGGAGGCCGTGGACAAGTCCATCATCATGCTCAAGAACGCCGGCGGCGCCATCAAGGACCGCTCCGGCGCAAAGCCCAAGGTCTACGTCCCGATGAAGTATGCCGATGGTGCCTGGACGCTGCCCGTCACCGAGGCCGTTGCCTCCGAGGCCATCAACATCGTGACCGACACCCTGGGCGAGCCCACCGGGCCTGCCGGTGAGGACGGCGAGTCAACCTACGCCGAGACCGACGTCACCCGCGCCTCTGCCGAGGACGTTGCGGGCTGCGACCTGGTTGCCGCGTTCATCAGCAACCCCACTGCGGGTGTGGGCTACGACACCGAGACCCAGACCTACCTGCCCATCACGCTGCAGTACGGCGAGTACGTGGCCGACGGCGCCAACGTGCGCGAGACCTCCATCGCCGGTGACATCGTCGACGGCGTCAAGGAGAACCGCAGCTACGCGGGCAAGTCCACGACTGCCGCCAACGCCTCCGAGCTCACCTTCGTCCAGGAGATGTCCGAGCTCGCCGGAGACGTGCCGCTGGTCCTGTGCGTGAACGCCGACCGTCCGATGATCTTCTCGGAGGTCGAGCCCCTGGCGGACGCCATTCTCGTTGGCTTTAGCGCGGGTGGCGACGACTTCCTGCACCTCCTCGCGGGCACCGCGGAGCCGAGTGCGCTTCTCCCGCTGCAGATGCCGGCCAACATGGACACCGTCGAGGCCAACCAGGAGGACGTCCCGCGCGACCTCGAGTGCTATGTGGACTCCGAGGGCAACGAGTACGACTTTGCCTTTGGTCTCAACTGGTCCGGAGTCATCGACGACGAGCGTGTTGCCACCTACAAGGTTGACCCGCTCACCACGCCCGAGCACATCGAGCTCTAATCGCTCGGCGAGAAGTGCCTCATGCAAGAAAGGATGCGTTTCATGAAGAAGCAGTTCATTGCCCTTGTTGCCGCGTGCGCCCTTGCCTGCCCGCTTGCCCTTGTCGGCTGCAGCGGCAACTCCGACGCGCCGGCGTCCGATTCCACTGATGACACCCCCGCGGCCGAGCAGTCCGGCGACTTTGACGCCTACGAGACCTATTGGGGTCAGTGGCGCGGCTCCGTCGACACCACCGGCACGACGGCCTACGGCACCGCCTCCGGATCCGAGCCCATGCTCGACCTCAACCTCGAGCAGGACGGTTCCTGCACCGTTGAGCCGCTCAAGAGCCACGCCGACCTGCCCACCGACTCCGGCACCTGGGATGGCACCGAGACCGAGATCACGCTCCACCTAGATTCCGCCGGCGACGTCACGATGACCATGAGCGACAGCGTTACCGGCCAGGCCGACGCGACCGCCTTTGGCATCGAGGGCTTCGACACCATCCACTTTGAGTTCTTCGGTTAGACGGAAGAGGGATGGCCCTCTCCACATTGCAAACCTCACAGGTAGTAAGTGTCTGAAAAAGTAACAGGTAAAGAATTTGTGCTGCTACTTTTTCCAGGAACCACTACCTGTGAGGTTTGCGCTTGGCATGCAAATTGGGGACGGAATAACCCGTCCCCTTTTGGGCAGCCCGGCCCTACGGGAGCGGGACAAGCACGTCGAGCAGGAAGACGTCCTCGCTGGTTCGCAGGGTGAGCGACCCGCCGTAGCGCTCGGCGATCATGCGCATCGAGCGCGTGCCAAAGCCGTGGTTGAGCGCGTCGCCCTTGTTCGTGAGCGGCAGGCCGTCCTCGCCAAAGCTCGCGCTGCCGTCGCAGTAGTTCTCCACGTGGACGGAAACCATGTCGCCAGCGCGCTTGACCACAAGGGAGATGCTGCGGCGCTCCGGGTCGCCCAGGCGCTCCACGGCCTCGATCGCGTTGTCGAGCGCGTTTCCAAAGAGCGAGTACAGGTCCGCCGGCTCCATGAAGCCGAGCGCCTCGCCGTCGGCGACGCACGAGAGCGTGATGCCGCGGCGCTGGCAGAGGAGCTTCTTCTCGGTGAGGATGGTGTTCAGCGCGTCGTTTCCGGTGCGAACCGTGGAGTCGAAGACGTCCACCTCGCGGCTGAGGTCGTCGAGGGCGCGCTCGTCAATCGTGACGCCGCCTTCACCGAGAGAGCGGATCTGGTGCTTGATGTCATGGCACTTGAGGTTGATGGCCTCGATGTTCGCGCGGCTCAGCTCGTACTGGCGCGCCTCCATGGAGCGTACGCGCTCAACGGCGGCCATGTTCATCCGCAGGCGGCGCGTGTAGACGATTTCAAAGAACGAGTACATCAGGTAGATGCAGAGAAGGACGTAGATCCAGTCCAAGGCAAAGATGTAGTGGTCTGGAAGGCCAAAATCGGGTACGCCGATGTCCTTGATCACGAGGTCGAGCACCATGTTCACCACAATCACGAGTGCCGTGGTGACAACCATCACCGGATCTGAGATGAGCAGGAGCCCGTTCTTCTCGATGCGCCTGATGAGCAGGGCGTATGCGGCGGCGTAGACAACGGCGGTGACAATCCAGTAACGAGCGAGTCCCTCTGCCACGCTGAGGAGAAAAGCGTTGGTGGTCAAGAAGTTGCCTGCGAGGCGCTCCACCGCCGACGAGAGGTTCTCCAGCAGGTAGGCCATCGAGCAGCAGAAGAGCGAGGTCCACAACGAGCAGGAGAACACAAACATCTGCGCCGCCAGAACCACGGTAAGAACGCCCACAAACATAAAAATGGCCGAGAAGAACGAGAGCTCGTCGGTCAAGGTGGGAAAGACCGAGAACCCCAGGGCAACGCTTGCGGCCGCAAAGGCAACAAGGGCAACGAGGACGATGGCGGCGCGTGCGGGGAAGTTCTTGCGCCGGGGAAGCGTGTGCGAGAAGAGCCATGCCGCCACAAAGAGCTTGACGATGGAGAAGACCGAGAGGTAGGACACGTCAAGCATGGCTAGAGGCTCCCTCCAAAGAACGCCGTGATGGTCTCGAGCGCCTCGCGCTTGCGGGAGCGCGAGAAGTACAGCGTCTCGCCGCCCTTCATGAGCAGGGCCGCGCCCTTGACGGATCGAATCTGGTTCATGTTGACGAGGCAGCTGTTGGAGATGCGCACGAAGGGGCCTCCCGCGACCTCCTCCTCAAAGGCCACGAGGCTGCCGTACACCACGAACGGCTCCTCCTCACCGTAGATGTGATAGGAGAGGTCGTGGCGGCTCACCTCCACGTACTCGATGTCCGACATGGGGATGACGCGCATGCCGTCGCGCGTGGACACCATGATGCTGTGCCCGGCGTTGCGGCGGATGTGGCGCATCGCCTTGTCCATGCGCATGCGGAAGTTGAAGTAGGTGATGGGCTTGACAATGAAGTCGAGCGCGTCCACCTCGTAGCCCTTGACGGCGTACTGTGCGAGGTTGGTGACAAAGATGATGGGGGTCTCCGCGTCGAAGGTGCGCAGGAGCCGTGCGGCCTCCATGCCGTTGATGCCAGGCATCTGGATGTCCATGAACACGAGGTCAAAGCGGCGACGCGTGACCTCAAAGTCGATGGCGTTGGTGAAGTGCGTGACCTCGAACTGCTCGCCACGCTCCTCGCCGTAGCGTGTGATGAATGACGTGAGGGCGTCGGCAGCGGGCTGCTCGTCCTCCACAAGCGCAATTTGGTACATGCTAAATCTCCCTTCCCACCTGCCATTCTAGCAGGGGCGCACCGTGCGTTCAGCTCTCCTTTGGAGGTGGTGGGGCGCAAACCGTGCGGCGAAAGTGACGGGTTGTGCGGTGGGAACCGGTGCGGGCGGGCGTGACTTTTCAATCTTCCTTAAGGGTTCTTATGGGCGCCCCAAACGGGGCACGAGACAGGGAGGAAGATATGTCGAGCGTCACACGCAGGAACTTCCTGGCGGGATCGGCCGTGGCGGCGGGCCTCTTGGGGCTTGCAGGCTGCGACACGGGCGGTGACACGGAGAAGGCCCCGGAGGGCACGCCCTCGACGGGCGACTCCGAGCTGCCCTCCGCAGACGCCTACCCCATCGACCCCGACGGCGAGGACGTCGAGGCCAAGTGGGAGAGCGAGAAGCTCCGTGACGGCTGGACCCGCGTCACCCAGGAGGGCGGCGCCGAGCTGGGCGTCATGGACACGGCCAAGATCATCCAGGTGGGCGGCTACGCGTTCCGCGACATGAACGGCAACGGCAAGCTGGACCTCTGGGAGGACTGGCGCCAGAGCGCGGACGACCGTGCGGCGGCCCTTGCCGCGGCGCTTCCCGCCGAGGAGTGCATCAAGCTCATGTGGCACGGCGGCGACACGTCGATGGGCGGCGGCCCGGGTGGCCCCGGTGGCCCCGGCGGTGGGGAGGCCGAGGAGACGGAGGAGTACGACCTCGTCAAGGCCGGCTCGCGCGCGGGCGTTTCTCGCCTCGCCTCTGACATCGAGTCCTACGCCTCCGACATCACCTGGATCAACGAGGTCCAGGAGATCTGCGAGCAGAGCGAGTGGGGCATCCCCTATCTCAACTCCACCGACCAGTACCAGCTCTTCGGCCTGCCCGACAACCTTGCCATCGTGGCTGCCATGGACAAGGACGTCTGGCGCAAGGCGGGCATGTGGCTCGGTCGCGCGTGGAGGGCTACGGGCGTGCGCTGCCTGCTCGGCCCCC
>DXAB01000002.1 GCA_019117265.1 Candidatus Olsenella pullicola | reverse complement strand
CGACCTCTGCTACGACGCGATGATGTCGGAGATCGACAACGGCAAGATGCGCGTGTTCCTCTCGGACGTGATGTTCGATACGGAGCGCGACGGCAAGGGCGGGCGCGTGTCCATCCCCTTCGGCAAGGCTGACTGCACGGTGTTCCGTAAGGTCATGTCGACCGAGGACACGATCCACGAGTTCGCGCCGACGCTGCGCACCGAGGCGCAGGCGCGGGCGTTCAGGGTCGCGCTGCAGACGCTCGGCGACCTCTGCGGGTTCGGCATCAACTACTTCGACCTCGAGAACGTCGGGTACGTGAAGACGGCCACGGAGGTATCGGCGGACAACTCGGCGCTGATGAGGAACATCCGACGGCACGAGCACGCGCTGGAGGGCGCGATCGCGGGCATCTGCCGGGCGCTTCTGGCGGCGGAGCGTCGCCTGGGCGTCGAGCTGCCCGACGAGGGGCTCATGCGCGTCACGTTCGACGACAGCATCATCACGGACACGACCGCGGAGAAGCGCCAGGACATGGACGAGGTCGCGGCGGGTCTTCTCGAGCCGTGGGAGTACCGGGCAAAGTGGCACGGCGAGGACTCGTCAACCGCGAAGCGCCGGGGTGCAGCGGGCGGATCCGCTGCGGTCAGTGGCGGCTTGGAAGCCGTCAACGCAGCCCAGGCAGGGGTGCCGGGGCGCGTGCGCCGCCGCGAGGAGCAGACGACGGCCGCGCCGGCGCGATGAGGGTCGGCCAAGGCGAGGGGCGCTGACGCTCCGGCGCACGCGCACGCGGGCGTGGGAGCGGCTGCGCCCCGACCCTTGGGGTGAGAGCTGCGGCGCCGGTGCGGGCGGCGGCTGCGACCCGGCGCACGCGTTCCGGCTCCCCGGACTGGGCGGACGGGATCGTCTCGGGTCAGGAAGGCCCCGGTGCCGCCGCAGGCGGCTTCGGGGCTGTCGCGGGCTCCGATTCCCTCGGGGATCCGGGGCGCCGCTCGCGAGCGCGTGGCGGCCGTGCGGAAGCCCGGGGGCGACGTCGCCACGGAGTCGCGCTCGCTGCTCCTCCGTGAGGGCCGCGAGGACACCCACACCCCACCACCACCCGCGAACGAGGGCGAAAAGGCAGCGGCCCGCCTGCCGTAGCGGAGTGCGCGCCGCCGCGAGGAACCGGCCCGCCCTGCGCACGTCAAGCCCCCAGCAGGCCATGCCCAGAGCGTAGGCTGTGTATGCGCAGCGCCGCGAGGGACAGACAGCGTAGCCGGAGTGTGCGACCGCCGCGAAGGGCAGACGGCGCAGCCGGCTGACCTGAGCCGGGAGCAACACGTAGGCGGAGCTGGCTGGCCCGAGCCGCGGAGCAATACACAGCCGGAGCGGCGGGCATGGCCGTGAGTGGCGCTTTTCGCGCAGGGCGGGGCGGTTTCCGAGCCGTGCGCGCAACGGAGCGGAGGCAGGTGGGCTGCGGCGCGGCCCTCGACGGGCAGCGGGCGGTGGTGGGGTGTGGGATCTCTCGTCTGATTCCGACGGATACGGGCTCGTCTCGGTATCGCACTGGGCCCGAAAAAAACTAGGCGGAACCGCTTGCGCGACCCCGCCTTACAAAACCCGGAGGTTTTTCTATCTGGCTCCATTATGGGGAATCAGAACCATTTGTCAAACAGCTTCATGAGAAACGTGAAGGACGAGCGCACGGCGTCGTTTTTGGAAAGCGCCTCGAGCGCATCGTCCATTCGTGCGCTGAACTGGGCGATGTCGTTGCGCGCGCGGGCTTTGGCGGTGCCTTCGGGTACGGATTTCGCGTGCAGGTAGAGCAGCGTGGCTATCTGCTGCAGGCGCGGATTCGACATCTTGGCGGTGCGCACGCGGTGCGAGATGCCGGTGCGCGCGATCGCCTGCATCACGTCGGCGTTGGTTTCGATGTCGCCGCTTGAGCGGGCGAAGCCGTTGATGACATTCGACGAATGCGCGCAAGCGTTCCTGACGAGCTTCGATTGGCGCAGCTGGTAGTGAGCATCGAGCATCGCGGGGTCGTCCCAGCGCCTCGCGCAGAACAGCCAGAGGTCGACGAAGCTGCCGAATGAGGCCATCTCGAGGTAGACCCACAGCGGCATGTTGTCGGGAAGGGAGTACTTGCGCGCGAGGTCGCCACTGTAGGTGTCCCTCAGGAAGCTGCCGATCTCGCCCATGCGCCGGCGGCGGTCGTCGTGGTTGAGGGATGCGAGGTAGTCGGAGACGACCGAGTAGCCGTCCTCGCTCTCGCGCTCGGTGACTTCGCGGACGAGCTTCACGCGGGCGAAGTGCTCCACGTCGAGCGTCATGGGCAGCAGCGCGTAGCGCAGGGTTCGGTCGAGCGAGGCGAGGAGCTTCAGGTGCCCGAAGTCGAGCCCGACGTACTGGCCGTCGCGCGGGCCGCCGACGCGGCGCTCGAAGAGCGTGCGGTAGGCGTAGAGCTTGAAGAAGTAGGTGCGGTCGGTGAGGTAGGCGGCGGCCTCCTCCTCGCTGACGAGCTCGAACGTTATTCCCTTCGCCTTCATGTGGGCGATTTGCTGCTCGACGGTGAGCATGGGCTTGGGATGCGCCTCGGCAGCCGCGACGGTCTGACGCGGCGTGGCCATGCTGGCGTCGGGCGCCTGGCCCGCTTTCTCCTCGTTCTCCATCCGGGGTCCCTCCGTTCACTCGCCGCCCATTCTACCAGCGCGCCCCCGCGTTGGGCGAGACCCGGCAGGAGACACTGGGGGATGGCCGGGGCGGCCCGCCTGGTTCCTGGCAAGGGGTTCGTGCGGGCCGCCCCGATGTGCGGGGAGGCGCGCCTGCGCGCTAGCGCACGCGCAGGCGCTCGGAGAGCTTGCGGAACGAGTCCTCGGAGAGGCAGTGCTCCATGCGGCACGCCTCCGCCGAGGCGGTCCGGGCGTCCACGCCGGACTCGACGAGCAGCCGCTCGAAGAAGCGGTGGCGCTCGAGCGTCGCCGACGCGGCGCGCTCGCCCTCCTCGGTGAGGCGGACGTCGTGGCCGGACATCCGGACGAGGCCGGCCGCAACGAGGTTCGAGAGCGCCTTGGAGACGCTCGGCTTGGAGCGTCCGAGGCGCTCGGCGATGTCGACGTTGCGGCACGACCCGCGCTGGCGGCGGATCACGAGGATGGCCTCGAGGTAGTCTTCTTGCGATTCGTTCGCCATGCAGCCCGCCTAAGCGCCTATGGACCAGCGGGAGCTTGCGTTCTGAAGGTCGACCATGTGCCTGAAGAGCCCCTCGGTTTCCAGGAGGTCTTTCGGGCGGCCCTGCTCGGAAACCCTGCCGTCCTTGAGAACCACGACCTTGTCGGCGTTGAGGACCGTCCTCATCCTATGAGCGATGACAAGCACCGTCTTTCCGGCCAAAAGCCTCGATAGCGCTTCTTGGACCTGCGTTTCGTTCTCCACGTCGAGTGATGCGGTCGCCTCGTCGAGAAGGACGATCGGGGCATCCTTCAGGAGAGCACGGGCGATGCTGACACGCTGTCGCTCGCCGCCGGAAAGGAGGCTGCCGTTCTCGCCGATCATCGTTTGGTAGCCGTCTGGCATGAGCTTCACGAACTCGTCGCAGTTCGCCGCGCGGGCGGCCGCGAGCACCTCCTCGTCGCTCGCGCTCGACCTTCCGAGACGGATGTTCTCCATCACCGTGTCATCGAACAGGACCACGTCTTGGAATACCTGGGAGTACTTGGAGAGGAGCTCCTCCGGGTCGACGGTGGAGATGTCCACTCCGCCGACCTTGATCGACCCGCTGTTCGCATCCCACAGTCTCGCAGCGAGTTTCGCGCACGTCGACTTGCCGCCGCCAGACGGACCGACGAGCGCGGTGACCTCGCCTTCCTTCGCCACGAAGGAGACGTCGGAGAGAACGGTGCCCTCCTGGTCTCCGTAGGAGAACGACACGTTCTCGAACGAAACGTCGTACCCCTTCGGAGAGAAATCCTTCGAGCCCTGCTGGGTGGGCTCGTCCATGATCGAGCGGATTCTTCCCAGGGACAGGCGCACGCCGAGAAGCTCCGCGATCACCTCGAGAATAGAGTTGATGGGATCGTATATTCTCGTAACTACGAGAAGGAAGGCGAAGAACACCATGAAGTCGATCTGGCCCGAGGCGATGAGGGCGGAACCGGCCAGGACGGTCGTCGCTATTCCCGTCCTCATGACGGTCTGGGCGGATGCCACAAGGGCTCCCGTGGTGAGCTCCGCACCGACCTGGGACTTCTCGAAATCGTCGACCCTCCCGTACAGCTTCTGGAGGAAGGCGGCCGATCGGTTCGACGAGCGGATCTCCCGCGCGCACTCGATGAACTCCTGAATCCCGTCGCCGAGCGAGAGCCGGCAGGCTGTCTCTTTCTTGGAGCCGGCCTGCTGCTTCTTCGCCGATCCCAGGACGATGGCCACCGCCACTGGCACCGCCCAAAGAGCGGCGAGCGCCAGCCTCCAGTCGAAGACGAGCAGGCCGACCGCCACCAGCGCGGTCGAAATCCCCGTTCCGAACAGCTGGGGCATGATGTGCTGGAACATGCGCTCCTGGTCGGAGCAGTCCTTCATTATCGAGGCGGTGAGGTCGGAGAGGTTCTTCCTCCCGAAGAACGACAACGGGAGCTCCCTAAGCCGCTCGGCGAGCGCGATCCGCTTGCGCGAAGACTCTTGGAACACGGTCCCGTACGTCGCACGGTATTCCGCCCATTGGGACAGGTACATCGCGGCAAGGACCGCGACTATGGCGACAACGTACATGCCCAGGGACGGCAGTGGCGACTCCGGGTTATCGAGATGCGCCACGAACTCCCCCGTCGCGATGTAGAACACGCCCACCGGAGCCATGAGAACGAGGTTGGCGAGGGCGCAGAAGAAGACGCCCTTGCGGAAGTCGCTCGCGCCCTCTTTGCTCAAGCCAAGCTTTTGCTGCAGCATTTAGACATCGCCCCTTTCGATCTTCCAGGACGTGGATTTCTGGTAGTCGTCCCACATGCGGGAATAGACGCCGCCGGCATTCACCAGCGCATCGTGGCATCCGCGCTCAACAATGCGGCCGCCGTCAACGACGCAGATCTCATCCGCCCCGACTACGGTCGAGAGGCGGTGGGCGATCATAAGGACCGTCTTTCCGCGGGTGAGCTTCGAGAGCGCCTCTTGGATGAGGGATTCATTCTCCGGGTCGGCAAACGCCGTCGCCTCGTCGAGAACCACGATGGGCGCGTCCTTGAGGATGGCGCGTGCGAGGGCGATTCTCTGTCGTTCTCCGCCCGAAAGGTACACTCCGTCCGTGCCGACCATGGTCTTAAGGCCATGGGGCATCTTCGCGACGATGTCCTCGCAGCGGGCCGCCCTGATCGCCTCCTCAACCTCTGCCTGCGACGCGTTCGGGCAAGACGACCTCACGTTGTCGAGGAGGCTTTCCTTGAACAGGTGCTCGTTTTGGAACACGAAGGCAACCAGGTCCATGACCGTCGACTGCTCCATGTCCCTTACGTCGATTCCCCCGATCACCACGCCGCCTTCATCGACGTCCCAGAAACGCGGCACCAGGCTGGCGATCGTCGTCTTGCCCCCTCCCGACGGCCCGACGAGTGCGACCGTCGACCCTTCGGGAATCGAGAGCGTCACATGGTCGACCGCCCTCCTGTCGCTATTGGGATACGAGAACGACACGTCGCGCAGCTCGACGTCGAAGCGCTCGGGGTGCTCGTCACCCGTCGAGCGAACTTCGGATACGGAAAGAAGCTCCTCTATCCGCCTGATGGCATCCGAGCCCATGGTGACCGCCTCCGACGCGTACATGACCTTGTTCATCATCGAGGTGGTCAGCGCCGAGAAGATCACGAAGAACAGGAAGTCCGTCAGGAACATCGGGAAATCGCCCGCAGAGGATGCCAGCAGTATCCCGGCGGGAACCAGCACGGCGAACGTCGCGTTGATGGCGACGAGCTGGGCGAGCCGAGGCTTCTCGCAGAGAAGGACGTACTTCGAGGCGAACTCCGTGTAGCCGTCGATTGCCTGCTTGAACGCCCTGAACGAGTTGACCGTCTGCTGGAACATCTTCACGACGGGGATGCCGCGCACGTACTCGGTGGCTGCCTTGTTCATCTTGGTCAGGGCGTCCTGATATTTCATCATGAACTGCATGTAGTCGGATTCGCCTCCGCGTCCGCCGCCCATGAGGAGCCACATGCAAAGGAAGGAGATCGCCACGGGAATCAGGCAGACGACGCCCAAGACCCAGTCGACCGCGAACATGACCGCCAGCAGGGCGACCGGCGACACCAGCGAGCCGACGAAGTCGGGAAGGGTGTGTGCGAGAACGCCCTCTGTCTGGGCTGCGCAGCCATCGATCACCCTGCTGATCTCGCCCGACGCGTGCGTGTCGTAGTATCCGAGGGGAACCTTCGCGAGATGATCCAGAGACCTCTTTCTCATGTTCGCCGCCGCCCTGAATGCGGCGAGATGCGTGCACACCAGCGCGCAGAAGTAGACGACGACGCCCGCCGCCGCGAAGGCGAAGGCGAGCCAGCCCCATCTTTCTATCCCCGAGGCGGCGCCCCAGTCGGGCGCGACCGAGACAAGGTCGCGGAGAACGAACCAGATGCACACGAGCGGTGCAACCGCCAGGACCGCGTTCAGTGCCGAAAGCAGGCACCCTATGAGGGTGAGGGGCTTTCTCCTCCCCGCGTAATCGAGCATTCGCGCGACGGGGCCGCGCTGTTTACCAGACATCGATACCGCCTTCCTTCCGTTGGCCAAATTGTTCGTTAAACAGTGTATAACAAATCAGCTGAAACTATGTTGGCGTAGGCGAACTTTCTTGGAGAGGCTTCGAGCTGCTATAGTGGAGGCATGCATTCACAGGACTCACAGAACAGCAAGGCGCGCCGCAGAAAAGAGGGACTTCCCGCGATCACGCCGGAAGTCATCTGCGATGCCGCCATCTCCCTCACGAAGGAGAAGGGGCTCGAAGGCTGGAGCATGCGCGACCTGGCGGCCGAGCTCGACGCGTACGTGCGCGTCATCTACTACCATGTCGGCGATCGCGATGCGGTAACCTCCCTCGTCATCGAGCGCGTCCTCTCCGAGGCCTCAATCCCCTCCGTCACCGCCGGATGGCGGCCGTGGTTCGCCGACCTGCTCCGCGGCCTGAGGGGAGTGATGAGGCGGTATCCAGGCGTCGCCAAGAGGTTCGCGCTGGTGGGACCGGGCGCCCATGCGGCAAAGGCAATCGCCGAGACGGGCATCTCGCTTCTCCGGGAGGCCGGCTTCGGCGAGCTCGCAGTGCCAGCCTTCAGCCTGCTCCTCGAGCAGACGTGCCAGTTCGTGGCCCAGGAGGACGATCGCGACGCTCTTCCGGGCCTGAGAAAGAGCGCGGCGTCCGAATACGCCGCCTGCGCCGGAGCGCCTGGGGGCGTGGGCGACCTGAGCAAATCGGTCGCCCACGCGACAGCTTCGGAAAGCTCGCTGAGGCAGTACTACGACGATTCGTTCGACTTCTTCCTCGAAACCGTCCTCGACGGCCTCGAGGTCAGGCTTTCAAGGTTGCCGAGCTGACCGCCCGAGTCGTAGTCCGCCCCTGCCCGACGGGAATCACGCTGCCGCAAAGCGACGATGCCACATCCACGGAATGCGTGACGACGACGAGGGCGACCCCCTTCGAATCCCTGATCGCCGCGAGCAGGCTGAGGACCTCCTTCTGCGTTACGACGTCCAAAGCCGAGGTCGATTCGTCGCATATGAGAACCGACGGCTCCTGGGCGAGCGCGCGTGCTATGGCGATCCGCTGCACCTGGCCTCCGGAGAGCGAGGGAGTCTTCCTTTTCATGAGATCGGAGGAGAGGCCGACCGATTCGAGTAGCTCGGCGCATCGCTCTCTCCTCCTCCCTTTCTTCCATTCGGGGTGGCGGCGAGCGACCGCCCTCGATAGCTGGAAGCCGACGGTCAATGAGGGGTTAATGCTTGTCGAGGGGTCTTGCGGCACCACCTGGATGGAGAGGAGCTCTTCAACGGTGCGCCTCTCGAACCTGCGATCGAGCGCCGTGGAGAGGTTCCCGACGCGGACGGAGATCGATCCGGCTTGCGCCGGGGCTATCCCGCTGATAGCCTTCACGAAGGTCGACTTTCCCGAACCGGACGGACCCACGACCGCAACGCTGCCGCCTACGGGAAGGTCGAAATTAAGGTCTCTGACGGCGATCTTCCCGTCCGGGGTCTCGACGGTGAGCCCCCTGAGCGACAGCGCGGCTTCGGCTTCCCCGTCGGCCCGAGGCGCCATCGCTCCGAGGGCAAGCGCCCCGACGAGCCTTCTGGCGCACTCCGACTCCGGGGAGGAAAGGACTTCTCTCATCGCCCCGCTCTCGACCACTGACCCCGCTTTCATGATATGCACGGATTTCGCGACCCTGCCCGCGAACGCGATGTCGTGGGTGATGACGAGGATGCTTGCGCCCGAGAACGCCGATCCATCCTGAATGACCCGAACGACGTCATCGATCGCCTCAGCGTCGAGCCCGGCGGTCGGCTCGTCGAGGATGACGAGCTCGGGCTTGGACGCCATGGCCCTCGCCATCGCCACGCGGCGGCGCTGCCCTCCCGAAAGGGCCGACGGCCTCCTTTCGAGTATCCCCCCGACGCCTTCAAGTCCAACCTCGGCAAGAAGGGACATCTTGCGTCCGTCGTCCCCGTCGAGCGCCTCCCCGAGCAGCTCTCTGACGGTCATGTGCGGGGTGAGGGATAGGGCGGGGTCCTGGGAGAGCCATGACACCTTGGAGCTCCTGAATTCCCGCAGCTCCCTTTCGGGGAGGGAGAACGGATCCCTCCCGCACACCGACACCGAGCCGCCCCTTTTCACCAGCCCGTCCCGGACATGCCCCAGAAGCGCGAGCGCAAGGGTCGTCTTCCCCGACCCAGACTCTCCCACGATGGCGGACGCCTCCCCTTTGCTCAGCGACAGGGAGACCGACCGCAGAACCGGCGACCCCGCACGGGTGCAAACGACCAGGTCCCGCACTTGGGCGACAGCCCCGTCCTCCCGGTGCCCAAACATCACGGACGCTCCTTTCCGATCCTATCGACGAGCAGGTTTCCAGAAACGGTTATGCATGCCAAGGCAATGCACGGCGCGAGCGCTGCCCACGGATTCAGCGAGAGGCCTTCGACGCCGGACTGTATCATCGTTCCCCAATCGGACGCGCTGCCGAGCGGGTCGAATCCCATGAACGCGGCGCTCGATACAAGGTAGACTGCGCTGATGAAGCGCAGCCCCGTGTCGGTCGCGATGGGAAGCGCCGCACACGGAAGCACGTCGAACAGGACGGTTTTCCAAAACGGGTCGCCCGACAGCCGAGAGGACTCGACGAACCCCGACCTCAAGATGGGCTCCACCACCGAACGGGTGTAGCGAGCCGTGAAGGGAGCTGAGACTGCGACCGTGACGAGCACCATCGTGGCGACTCCGGACCCCAGCCCGAAGACCAGGACCATCATAATCAGCACGGACGGCATCACCACGAACAGGTCGGCCACTGAGGATAGGGCCGTCTTCAGAAGGCCCTTTCCGGCAAGCGCTATGCCCCACGCGACGCCAACGACGGTAGACGCGGCGGTCGACAGGACCGAGACCCCGAGAAGCTGCGCCCCGCCGTGCAAAAGGCGTGCGAGCACATCCCTGCCGAGGTTGTCGGTGCCGAGTGGATGATCCATCCCTGGCGGAGAGAAGCTCATTCCGAACGTGGAAGACCCGTCAGCGGGAATCAGACAGCCGACCAGGGCAAACAGAACTGAACAGACAAACAGCGCCACCAGGAGGACGGTCCCGGCCTTCCGCGTCCCTCTAGGCATCGTTTCCACCCCCCTTCAACAGCGCGTCCGCAAGCCAGTACGCAACAAGCGAGGCGGAAACCATGATGAGCGTGCACGCCATGAGAACGTTTGATTCCCTGTTCTGGACGGCGCTCACCAAAAGCATTCCGATTCCGGGAAAGCTGAATACGCACTCCACGATCACGGTGCCTCCGATCAGGTACGGGACCACCGAGGCGAGAGCCTGGGCTATGGGCGCGGCGCACGACGGCAGAAGATGTCTGAGCACCACCCTTCGCTCGGGAACGCCCGCGAGACGCGCCGCCTCGATGTACGGCTCGGCGTTCTCCCTGGCGACAACCGCTCGCACGGGCCTGATTACGGAGCTCATGCCGACGAGCGCTATCGATGCTGTCGGCAGGATGAAAATCTCTGGAGCGGAGAAGGCACTGGCCCCGACGGGGGCGAGGGACACAGCTGGGAGGATCTTCAGGCATGTAGCGAAGACAAGCACCAGGACGAGCGCCACCACGAACTCGGGCGTCGATCGCACGATCAGAGCTCCGGTGCTCACCGCTCGGTCGGACGCCCTCCCGGAGTGCAGCCCCGCCAGCACGCCAAGGCCGGTTCCCACGATCGCGACCGTCGCGAACGCGAGGCAGAACATCGCGGCAGTTCTTGAAAGCGGCCCGACGAGGGCCTCCGACACGGGACGCCCCGTGGCGAACACTTCGCCGAGATCTCCCGAAACCGCTCCGGTAAGCCACGAGGCGAACCTTTCGATCAAGGGAAGATCGAGCCCCCACTCGTGCATGAGGGCCTGTATCTGCTCGGTCGTGCCCGTGAACCCCAGCCGCTGCGTAGCGGCATTTCCCGGAAGCAGGTCGAGCGCGCAGAAGACAAGGAAGCAGGCGGCTAGGAGATACGCCGCGAATCTCAGGATCGTCATCGCCGCCCGCGCGGCACGGGCGGCGATTCTTCCTCTTGGCCTCGGCATCCCTATGCCATCGAGGCTTTTGCGAACAAGGGGACGGACTGGGTGATCCCAACCCCGGAGACGCCTTCGATATGCGCCGAGAGCTCGTAGGCGTAGCCCCACATGACCTCAGAGCCCCGCTCCCATAGGATCTGCTGAGCCCGGTCGTAGATCTCCGTGCGCTCAGCTTCGTCACCCGTCTGGGACGCCTGCGTGAGCAGGGCGTTGTACTCCTCGTCGGCCCACTGGCTGAAGTTGTAGGGGCTCGTGGCCCCCGTGTCCATGTAGGCGCGGGCGGCGTACGGGCGGTTGATGAGGTAGGTCGCGAAAACCTGCGTGTCGTAGATCGGCTGCATGTCGGTGAAGATGTTTGCGGGATCGACCTCCGTGACGTTGAGCGCGACGCCGGCCTTCTCCATCTGCTGGGCGAGCATGTCGACGGAGTCCTTGATGCCGGGAACAAGCTCTGATGTGAGAACGTCGAGGGAGGTGACGCCCTTGTCGCGGAACACCTGCGCCGCCGACTCGAAGTCGAGAGAGCGCTGGCCGACGGCGTCGTTGTATCCGGGGAGGCCCTTGCCGATGACGTCGTTGCCGATCTCGCCTTCGCCACGGAATATCGTCTCGACCATCGCCTCCCGGTCGACGATCGTCTTGAACGCAACGCGAACCTCCTCGTCGTCGAAGGGGGCCTTGGTCGCGTTCATGCAGAACTTGTACACCGAAGAATGCGCAACGCCACCGGACATCACGGCGAGCCCATCGGCCCCTTCGATGGTCGCCACGTCGGTCGAAGAGATCTGATGGGCGAAATCGATCTGCCCGCCGGTGAGCGCGGTGACGCGCGACGAGGACTCCATCATCGGGAAGAGCTCGATTCGGTCGATCTCGGGCGCGCCGCCCCAATAGTCCTCGAACGCCTCTATCACGGTGCCGGAGTCCGGATCGAACGAAACGAGCTTGTAGGGGCCAGACCCCAGGTCCTCCACGTCGAACTGTTCGGCGGTGGTGCCGTTCGGGAAGATGGTCGAGATGGGGGCGAGGGCTTCCTCGACGAACGTCGCTTGAGGCTGCGTCAGCTTGAGCGTCACCGAGCGGTCGCCGTCGGAGACGGAGTTCTCCCAGTCGACGTACATGTACCCCATCATGCCGTTAGGAGAGGTCGACAGGTACTGAAGACTATAGAGGACGTCGTCCGCGGTGAGCGGGTCCCCGTTGTGGAACGTGACCCCTTCCTTGACGACGATGGTCCACTCGGTTCCGTCGTCGTTAGTGGTTATCTCGTCGGCAAGCTGGTAGGTCATCTCCTCTCCCTCCATAAGCACGAGGGAGTCGAAGATGTTGAGGTACACGGCAAAAGGCAGCATGGCGCCGTTTGCCATCGAGGGGTCGATGGTGTCCGTAGAGCCCCCGGCAATGCCGACGCGTAGGACCTTCTGGTCGCTGCCCTGCTCTGCGGCGCCCTTTTCGGCCGTCTGTCCCGAGCATGCCGTCAGCGCGCCGCCCGTGCCGAGCGCCAGCGCAAGACCTCCCATCAGCTTGACGCAGTCGCGCCGAGAAATCGTGATGCCCGCTTGGTTCCCGTTGGTTTCTGGCATTGTCGCCCCTTTCCTTTGGTTCGTTTGTTATACGACGTATAACCGAGCGTATGATAACCCCGTCTAACTTTCTTGGCAAGACGCAATTCACCAAGCCGGAAAGAGCAATGGTTTCGAGAGAAGGTGGCCCTTTGTGACACGCCCATAGCCTGTACCCATCGTTTGGGTGCGGGCTTTTTCTTTGCCCGCCTTACTGGAAGGACGGGCAGATGGATGGCTTGCAGGACGAGGCGAGGCTCGAGGAGCAGGGCACGACGCAGCAGGCGCAGGGCGCGTCGGCGCAGGTGAGCGGCGGCGAAGGCGCTGCCGCAGGCGGCGGCGCGACCCCCATTGCCGACGGCGCCGCCAAGGCGCGCGCGGACTACGAGGCGGCGCTCGCCGAGCGCGACGCGCGCATCGCCGAGCTCGAGGGCGAGATCGCGGAGGCCGCGAAGACGGCAGAGGGCGCGGAGAGGCTGCGCGCCGAGATGGACGAGCTCCGCCGGAAGGGCGACGAGGAGCGCGTCGGATTCGAGCTGCAGCTCGCGGGGGCGCGCAACGTGAAGGCCGCCCGTGCGCTTCTCGCCGACCACGACGACGACATCGAGAAGCTCAAGGCCGCCGAGCCGTGGCTCTTCTCGGCACCCGCCGCCCCGGCGCCGGCCGGCGCGACGGGGCTGCCGAGCGCCGGCGCCGCCGGGGTCGACGAGTCCACGCAGATGAGCCGCTGGCGCAGGATCGCCGGCCTTCCCGAGAGCGAGGAGTAGCAGATGGCAAACAGCATCGCGTACACCAAGAACTACACGGCCGTCCTGGACGAGGTCTACAAGAGGGCCGCGTGCTCGACGTGCCTGAACTCGCCACGCCGCATGGCGCGCGCGGGGCGCAACGCCAAGGAGATCATGGTCCCGAAGATCGAGGTGACGGGGCTCGGCGACTACACCCGCAACGTGGGCTACAAGACGGGGTC
>DXAB01000030.1 GCA_019117265.1 Candidatus Olsenella pullicola | reverse complement strand
GGCCCTCCTCCACAAGGCCGAGCGCGCCGTAGAGCGCTCGGGCGCCCTCGTTCTTCTCGTCAACCTCAAGGGAGACCGTCTGCGCGCCGAGCATCTGAGCGTCGTAGGCCACGCGGGCCGCGAGGCGCGTGGCAACGCCCTCGCGCCGGCGCGCCGCGTCCACGACGACCTCCTCGACCTCGAAGTCCGCCCCCGCGAGCACGCCGCCCGCAAAGCCGATGATCTGTCCCTGGTCGTGCGCCACCCACCAGCTGCGACCGGGCTGGGAGAGCTCCTCGTAGAACATCTTCTCCGTCCACGGCGTGTGCGCGGCCCCCGCATAGGCGGCGGCCTCGAGCTCGGCCACGGCGGCGGTGTCGTTCACCGTCATGGGGCGCAGCTGCAGGTGGATGCCCGCGAGTGCGTCGTCGACGCCGGTGAGCTCCACAGACGCCGGCTTCTTGAGGCCCAGCCGCGTGCGCTCGGCCTCCTCCGCGTCAGAGAGGCGCGTGTAGATGGGCAGGACCAGCGCCGGGTCGCCGGGCTGCTCGTCAAACACGCCAGCCTCCACGGCAGCGCAAAGCAGCCCCTCGCCGGTGGGGTACCAAGCGTCCTCGGGGGCAAAGCGAGAAAAGCCCGCAGCCTCAAAGTACGCCCGATACTTGACCAGCCCGTTTCCCGTGAGCGTGAGCTCGGACGCATCCGCGCGCTCGGCCCAGGCGGTAACGCAGGCATCTGCCTTGAGGACGGTCTCGGCGGGGAAGGTGCGGTGCGCGCCGTCGCCGTCCAGTTCGTAGATGCCGGGGTAGACCTCGCCGCGCATGGCATCGCCAGCCACCGCGAGCGTGCCACGAACGCCAGCGTCCCACGCCGACCACGCCATCGCGTCGAGCGCCGAGGTGCCGTACAGGGGCAGCCCCGCCCCGCACGCAAGGCCCTTGGCCGTGGCGATGCCGATGCGCACGCCCGTGAACGAGCCCGGACCGCGGCCCACGAGCACGGCGTCGATGTCGCCCATCGTAAGGCCGGAATCAGCAAGCGCAGCCTGCGCCGCGGTCACAAGCTCCACGTTGGCCTGACGGCGGCACATATGGTCGCGCACGGCCAGCACCGTCAGGGCGTGGCCCGTCTCCCGCACGCGCCCGACGGCGCAGGCAAGCATGTCCGTCGACGTGTCTACGGCAAGGATGATCTTCTCGGCAGCTTTGCTCATGGCGGCCTTTCTCGCTTGTGATGCAACCTTTTCAGTGTAGCGCTCACGCGGCGAGAAGGGCGTGCCACTGTGACAGTGTGACGCCGGTGTCAGCGGCGCGCGCCCCGCACAAAGTCGGCGGCCGCGGCGCAGACCTCGTCGAGCTGGTTGCCGCTAAAGCCGTGGCCCGCGCCGCTCACCACGTGGAGCTCGGCGTTCTCGTACGTCTCGACGGCGCGCTGGGAATAGGCGAGGGGCACAATCTCGTCCTTGTCGCCGTGGTAGATGGTCACCGGGCCCTTGTAGTCCCCGATTGTGGCAAACGGGTCAAGGCCGAGGATGTCCTCGTAGTAGCGGCGCCCCACCGTCACGCCAAAGAGGCCAACGACCTCGTCTCCGGGGATGGCAGAGGCGTCCGAGAAGCGCGCCCGAGCGTCATCCGGGATGCTGAGCGCCGGGTAAAACAGCACGAGCCCCGCAACGTCATCCGGACGGCGCGCGGCCACGAGGGCAGAGACGAGCCCACCCTGGCTCTCCCCCATGAGATACAGGTTGCCCTCGGCCACGTAGCCCCCATCCAGCAGGCCGTCCATCACTGCCTCGAGGTCGTCAGCCTCGGTGAGCACGGACATGTCCAGGATGCTGCCGTCGCGCTTGCTCCAGGACGAGCCACCGCGGAAGTCAAAGACGTAGCTCGCCACGCCCGCCTCGGCAAGGCAGCGCGCATATTCGGACGTGCCGTCGAGGGCCCCGCCAAACCCGTGCGAGATCACCACGAGCGGGGACCCCGCCCGCGTTGGCCGAGGTCGGAAGAGCCTGCCGTAAATGGTGGCGCCATCACGCTCAAAGGAGAGCTCCCTCACCTGATACGTGTCGGCGGGGGCAGCGGAGCAGCATGCGAGGCAGCACGCCAACGCCAGCGGGGCCAGTATTGCCACGATGAATTTGAGCCGTCTCACCGCACTCCTCTCTTGAGCTGAGACCTTCCGAGAAACACTGCCGACTGTACCACTTCGAGAATACCGCGCAGAGAAGCACCGGGCGCCGCAAGCAAGGCGCCGGCCCAATCGGACCGGCGCCGAAAAAACCTGACAGTTTACCCTGTCACCTTTGTCATGACGCGTTGTGGGACTTGAGGAAGCTGCGAGTGAGGAGGGCCCCCGTCACCACGAGGCCCACGGCGGCAACGCCGGTGATGCCCCAGCGGATGAGATCGGCCTTCTGCATGCCGCCCACGCCGGAGGTGTAGTGGCTGCCGGGCATGGCGCCGTTCATGCAGTGCGTGTTGGCCATCACGTAGAGCAGGTGGTGCACGGCGTCGCGGGCGTAGTTGTAGGACACGGGGTCGTTCTCGTCGAAGGTCCAGGTGTCCGTGGGGTCGCTCGCGGTGAGCTTTGAGTCGGCGCCCGCCTGGATCATCTGGCCGGCATTCATGAAGACGCCCGTGTCGGCGTTGTCGGTGATGATCCAGCCGTCAAAGCCCCACTCGTTGCGCACAATGCCGGTGATAAGGTCGTAGTCGCCGCCCACCCACGTGGAGCCGATGCGGTTGAAGGCGGTCATGAGACCCTGGCACGCGGCGATCTGCGTGGTGGCTGCCTCGTAGGTGCCGTCGCCGTTGTCCTTGACGTAGTTGACGTCGACGTCGCCCACCTTCATGCAGAGCTCGAAGGGACGCAGGTAGATCTCGCGAGCGGACTGCTCGTTGAGCCAGGTGGCCATGGAGTACTGTCCGGAACGGTCGCCGCGGTGGTTCTCCTGGTCGTTGAAGGCAAAGTGCTTGATCAGGGTGTAGACGCCCTTCTCGGCAGCGCCCTTGACCTCCTGGGAGGCCAGCGCGCCGGAGAGGAACCCGTCCTCGGAGAAGTACTCGCCGGCGCGGCCGGAGAAGGCGGTGCGGTTGATGTTCATGGCCGGGGCATACCAGCCGGTGGCGCCGCCGTAGAGGCTCTCGTCACCAATGCAGATGCCCAGCTCGTAGGCAAGCTCGACGTTCCAGGTCTGCGCCACCATGGCGGGGTTGCAGAAGGTCATGCCAATGCCGCCCCAGCTCCAGCCGGAGGTGGAGTCCGCATCGGTGCCGGCCGGCTTCTCGACGGAGGCGATGTAGTCCGTGCCGTAGCCGGCCTGGGTGATGAGGATGTCATAGTCCTCGGGGGTCAGCTGGTCAAGAAGGGCGTCCCACTGTGGATCGTCGTACTCAAGGCCGCGCATCTGGATGAGCGTGAGGCCGTTCTTGGCGCCGTACACGAGCTCGCCGTCCCAGGACTCGACGTTGGGGTTACCGGAGTCGGTGGAGTCGAGCTCGGCGACAAGGTCGGCGGAGGCCGTCTTGCCGTAGGTGTAGCTCACGCCGTCCTCGCCATTGATCTCGTTGCCCCAGGTGGAGACCTGCGAGGTGGGCTCTCCGTCATGCGTGGGGAACGTGCCCTCCCAGTTGGAGCGCGTGAGGTAGGTGAGGTCGCCCGCGGCGTCGTCCAGACGGTTGGTAATCTCCTCGCCGGTGAGCGTGTCCGTGGCGTAGGTGGTGGCGTCAACCTCGGTGTTGTCCGGCACGTACTCGGCAACCATGCCGGTGTTGCCCTCCACGGAGGCGCCCTTGGCGGCAAGCACGTTGTTCACGGCGTCGTGCGCGTTCTTGCCAGCGGTCACGTAGTAGGTGCCCGCATCGAGAATCCACGTCTTGGCGCCCAGGTAGTCATAGGAGGCAAGCTGGTACTCGTCGAAGGTGATCTCCACCGTCTGGGACTCGCCGGGCTCGAGCAGGCCCGTCTTGGCAAAGCCCACGAGCACCACGGAGGCCTTCTCCACGCCGTTCTCGCGGTCGTAGTCCGTGTAGGGGGACTGCGCGTAGAGCTCGACGACGTCCTTGCCCGCCACGTCACCGGTGTTGGTCACCGTGACCGTGGCCGTGCACTCGTCACCGGACCATGCGGTCGAGAAGTCCGACCACTCGAAGGTGGTGTAGGAGAGACCGTAGCCCAGCGGGTAGCAGACCTCGTCGTCGTAGCTGAACTCGCCGGCGTTGCCCTGACCGAGCACGGCGTCCTCATAGCGGGTCTCGTAGTAGCGATAGCCTACGTAGATGCCCTCCTCGTAGGAGACGTAATTGTACTTGGTGAGCTCTCCGCTCTCGTCAAGGTACTGGTAGTCGCCAAAGTTCTGGGCGGCCGGCGCGGCAAGCGCGTCCGCGGCAAAGGTGTCCTTGGTGCGGCCGGAGGGGTTCACGGCGCCCGTGAGCACGTTGCCCAGGGCGTTGATGCCGTATGTGCCAAACGAGGGCGCGTACAGCACCGACTTAATGTTGGGGAACTGCTCGAGCCAGTCGAGCTCAAGGGCGTTGTTGGACGTGATGAGCAGGATGACGTTGTCGAAGTTGTCGTTCAGGTACTTGAGGATCTCAAGCTCGGTGCTATCAGGCTCGAGGTAGCTCTTGGCCTGGTCCTCGGGATTGTCCGCATGGTTGTACATGGAGCGGGGCATGTCTCGGCCCTCGCCGGCAACGCGCCTCATCACAAAGACGGGCGTGGTGCCCTCGAACGAGTCGAGCACGCCGGCCTCCTCCATCACGGAGAGCGGACACTCGTTGATCGAGAAGTCCTCGTCGTCGCCGTAGCTCACCGAGCCCGGGCCCATCACGTACTCGGAGCCCGCGCCGGAAGCGTAGAACTCGACGAGCTCCTGGTTGACCTTGAGGCCGGCGGCCTCCATCGCGGGCGTCACGGCGTCGACGGTCTCCCCCTCAACGCCCATCGTGGACGCGAGGATGCCCGCCGAGCCGGCGCCGAGCGAGCGCGCGTTGCCGCCCACAAAGGAGAGCGTCGTGCCCTCGGCCAGCGGAAGCGTGCCGTCCTCGTTCTCAAGAAGGACGATGCCCTCGCCGGCAATCTGCTCGTCGAGCGCGGCCTCGGCCTCGGCCAGCTCCTCGCGGGACTTGTGGTCGGCCTTGTTGTACTCGAGGTCAAGGCCCACGGTCTTGGCCCCGGAGTTGTCCCAGCCCTGCTCGACGCCAAGATATGAGTTGATGACCTGCGTGTAGTTGGGAAGGATGGCGTTGGCCGCAACGATGAGGGCGACAAACGCCACGGCGAGCACCGCGCCGATCGCCCGGCCGACGATACGACCCGCGCGCCCCTTCTTTGATTGCTTGTCTGACATGGGGTGTTTCTCCGTTCATGGGGCCGGGCGGGCATCGCGCCCGCCCGGCCGCAAAGGCAGCGTGACTAGAATACGGACTTGGGCTCGCCCGTCTCCTCCAGGGCAAACTCGGCGGAGCCGGTCTCCACGCTCACGGCGTCGTAACTCGTTCCAAACTCCGCGTTATAGGCCTCGGCAAAAGCAGCGAGGTCAAGGGTGTGCGTGAGCATCACGAGGAACATGCCGGAGCCGTAGCCCTGGTCAGGCTGGTTCCAGTCATAGTAGACGCCCTCCTGCGCATACGTCGCGCTCGCACCATCCTGCTCGATGGCAACCGTCTCGCCGGACTCGTTCTTGATGACGAGCGTGCCCTCGCCAGACCCGGACCCCTCGACCTCCCAGGTGCCCATGCAGGCGTAGCCCTTGTAGTGGTCGACCTCAACGGTCCCGTCGGCGAGAAGGACCATGGGGATGCCGGCGTCCTGAATGTAAGAGTAGATGTAGTCGTCAAACGTGGTTGCTGTGGCAACAACCGTAACCGACCACGCCCCCTCTGCCGTAGCATCGTCGTAAGCGTCCGGCACGTACTCGGAGCCAGCAGGATAGACGGTGCCACCGATGCTCCACCCGTCAAAGGTCATGTGCTCGAGCTCGTACGGGCAGTCGGGCAGCGTGACGGCCTCGCCGCGCTTAATTTCCAGGGAGCTCGGGTCGTTGCCGGTCGCGCCCTCGTTGCCGGAGGCAAACGTAAGCTGGAAGGACGGCTGAGAACCAGCATCAAAGCTCGTACCGAAGCACGTGTTGTAGGCCGTGACCAGCTCGTACTTGGAAATCGTGTTGGGGGCCACGGAGCCAGAAACCGGTACGTCAAAGCTCAGGAGGCCGCCGTCATCGGAAACCTCAATCGCGTTGCCCTCGGAGTCGGTCAGCGTGAGGCCGCTGTCCTCGGCGTAGTCCCACGTGCCCGTGCCGCGCGAGGAGCCGAAGAAGCCGCTCTGCTCCGCCACATAGGTCTTGTCGCCGTAGAAGGCGCACGGCGCGCCGATCGTCCCCTCCTCGGCCGTGGAGACAACTGCGGTGACCAGCGGCTGGTTGCCAGTGAACACGTAGTCGTGCGCAAGGCCGTTCATGGCAAGCGAGTGAGCGTAGTTGCAGAGGGCGCGGTGCACGGCACCAAAGAGCGCGTCCTGGATAACCGGGTCGTTCTTGTAGTCATCCTGAAGCAGGACGGCATGGCAGACCTTGCGCCCGTCATTATCGCTCGTGGTGCCGAGCCAGACGTGCGTGCCGTTGAGCAGGCCGTCGACGGAGTCCATCTGCGGCGCCTCAAACTGGTCGGTGATCGTGGTGCCCGTGTAGCCAAGCTCGCCCTCGAGCCAGTCGACGAGCAGCGCGTGGTTCTCGCCAGACCAGTCCATACCCAGACGGTGGAAGCCGCTCATGATGCCGTTGGCGCCACCCTCGACGACGGCCTTCTCAAACTGACGGAGGTAGATCTCGCGCAGCGTCTGCTCGTTGGCCCAGGACGGCACGCCGTGGCGGTACTCCTCCTGGTCGTTCCCGGCGCAGTGCTTGGTGTAGACGAGTGCGCCCTTCTCGATGATGCCGCGGGTCTCCTCGGCGCAGGCGCGACCGCCCAGGTACGGGTCCTCGGAGTAGTACTCAAAGTTGCGGCCCGAGTACGGGGAGCGATGGGCGTTGCAGCTCCAACCGTAAAGGGAGACGTTCTTGCTCTCCACCGTTGCGGAGTGCAGGAGGTTCTCGCCGGTAAGGCGGCCGACCCCCTCGTGAACCTCGGTGCTGTAGGTGTTGGTGACGGTCTCCTTGGAGGGCCAGGTCACGCCCGAGAGGCCAGACACGGTAAAGAGCGGGGTCCAGCCCTGCGAGCCGTTGCCGGCAACGGTCTCGGGCTTGCCTATCTTGGCAATCGCGCTCTCCGGATCGTTGATGAAGTCCACCATCTCCTCGTAGGTGAGCTTGGAGACGAGGGTCTCCCAGTCGCCGTCATCGTAGTCCTTCTCGCGCATGTCCACGAGGACGAGGTCGGAGTCCTTGCCAAACTCGTGAGTGGGTACGGAGCTCGCGTCGCCAGAACCAGCCTGGTAGGAGATGGGCTTTGCCTTGTCGGCCACCTCGTCGGTATAGACCAGGTTGGCGGGCTTAGTCGGGAACGTCGCCTCCCAGTCGGAGCGGGAGAGCCAGGTGATGGCGTTCTTGTCGCTCATGAGCGGGTTCTTGTTGGGGTCGACGCCATCAAAGAGGTTGGTGATGGCGTTGCCCGTGACCGCGGAGACCGCATACGTGGTGTCATCGAAGGTGCCGTTGTTCCAGACCCAGATGAGGGAGTCGTCGCCATCGGCGGTCATGCCGTCCTCGGTGGTCATGCCCTTGGCGGCAAGCACGTTGTTGATGGCGTCGTGCGCGGAGGCGGCAACGGTGAAGTAGTAGTCGCCGTCGTCGAGGATGTAGGTCTTGGCCTTGTTGGCGTCATAGGCGGCGAGCTCGTGCTTGGAGACGGCGATGGTGAGCGTCTCGGAGGCACCGGGCTCGAGCTCCTGGGTCTTCTCGTAGCCCTTGAGCTCGATGGAAGCCTTCTCGATGCCGTTCTCGACGTCGTAGTCGGTGTAGGGGGTCTGCACGTAGACGCAGGCGGCGTGCTTGCCCGCAACCTTTCCGTCATTGGTGACGGTCACCGTGACGGTGAAGGCGTCGTCCGCCTCCTCGACGGCAAAGTCAGAGTACGAGAAGGTTGTGTAGGAGAGGCCCGCGCCAAACGGGTAGGCCACATAGGAGCTGTAGTCGAAGTCGCCGGCGTTGCCCTGGCCGAGCACCTTATCCTCATAGCGCGTCTCGGGATAGCGATAACCCAGGTAAATGCCCTCGGCATAGACGTAGTCATGGCGCCAGTGGTTGCCCTTGGTGTTGGAGGGGCGCCACTCATCGTTTTCGCGCGAGATCTCGTCGAGCTTGCCATCGGAGAGCTCGGAGAGGTCGGCGTCAACGCGGCCGAAGTTGGCCATGACGGGGTTCAGACGGTTGTTCTTGTAGACGGTGTCAGAGAGACGACCAGAGGGGTTAGCTTCGCCGCTCAGCACCTGCACAAAGGCCGGAATGCCGTAGGGAAGAGCGGCGCCGTAGCCAGAAGAGCTGATGTTGCCGTACCAGAGCAGGGCATCAACGGCATCGGACCAAGGGCCGTCCTCCCAGCTGATGGTGTTGGAGGTGCTCACCGCAACGACCATCTTGGAGAAGGCGCCCGAACGACGAAGCTCGGCCACACCGTTCAGCATGTCCTTCTCCTCCTGGGAGAGGGCAAGGTAGTCGTGATCCTCATACCACTGGGTATCAGAGCCCTCGTGTCCGCGGCGACCCAGGAAGACAATCGCCACGCCGCCGTCATCGGAGATAAAGCCAGCTGCCCGCACATCCTCCCACGGGTTCTCGTTGACCTGCCAGCCGAGGACGTTTTGGGTGCCGTTGGTGTAGAACTCCCAGGCGGCGTCGTTGAAGGAGAAGCCCGCCTCCTTCATGGCCTCGTCAAAGCCCGAGTGATAGGCGGGACCGGCGTTGCCGAAAGCGGTCACCGTTCCGTCGGAGGTGACAAGAGGAAGGGCCGCGGCCTCGTTCTTGAGCAGGACCACGCCCTCGTTGACAATGCGTGCGCCAAGCGCCATCTCGTCGGCAACGAGCTGTTGCTCGCCTTCGGCGGTATATTCATAGGAGCTCTCGTAATAGAGGTTGTCCTCCGGCAGCGCCGGGGCAACAGACTCCTCCTTGCTCGGCGCGGCACCCTGGCCGCCGCCGTTGTCGCAGCCCGCGAGCCCGGCCATGACGGCCGCGGCCGCGGTGCCCAGGACAAAGCCCCTGCGCGTAATGCCACTTCTCATGCTTCTCATTTCCTTCCCTTCCCTATGCCGCCCAGTATGGGCGCGTTTCACCCGCGCGCTGGCGGGACCTAACCGAATCTCCCCTCAAAGGGCCGGACGAGGCCGGCCCCGGAAGGGAGGGAGAGCCGGCCGGGGGCCAGACCTCTCACGGTTAACGATAGGAAGCTGAAAAGTTGCTGGAGCGGGCGCGCGTCACACAGCAGGACGCGTCGCACCAAAGCGCACGCGTTGCACCAATGGCGTTTTTCTCGTCACCAACTGCAATAAAGCACTGGTCGTGAGCGGTATGGAAGAGCCGGCGAGCGGTTGGCGGAAGACGCGCATGACAATTTGCTCTGACGCCAGTGTCACCAGCGTCAGGTCAGAGCATGATCGAGTTCTTGTTGCTCAGGTAGTCCATGTAGGCACGGCGAGCCTCGGCCACCTTGGAGCGGCCGATGGGCACGAGGTCCTTTCCCACCACAAAGCCCTGGGAGGTCAGTTGCCGCACGTGGGCAAAGTTGACGAGAAACCCCTTGTGCACGCGGAAGAACCCAAACGGCGCGAGCTTCTCGCCCATCTCGTCGAGGGTGGTCAGGACCTCCTCGGTGCGGCCGTTTGCCAGGTGCACGACCTTGTCGCGGCGGTGCGCCTCCACGTAGGCTATCTCGTCGATGGCAAAGGTTCCCATGGCGTGCGCCATCTTGAGCGTGATGGTGCGGTTGGTGCTCGTCTTGCGGCGCTCGCGCACGAAGGTCTCGATGGCGTCGGCCATGTCCTGGTTGAAGTGGCTCTTGCGCACAAAGCCGAGGGGTCGCAGCGAGAGGGACTCAAAGACGCGGTCCTCGCTGTTTGAGACGTAGATGATGTCCGTCCCAAAGCCAATCTCACGCAGGGCGCGCCCAAACTGGATGCCGTCGATGCCAGGCATCTCAATGTCAAGGAGCACCAGGTCAAAACCTACGGAGTCCATCCTTTTGGCGAGATCCTCCAGGACGGTGTAGACCTCCATCTCGGCCTCGGCGCCCCGGCGCGAGAGCTCGCGCTCGGCGGCGCTGGCTATGGCGTCCGCTGCAAAGCGCTCGTCGTCGCAGACGGCAACGTGATACTGAAGCATGTCCTTCCCCCTGTTTCGAGGGCCCTCCCCGGCCCCGTGCCCCTCGCGGGCAATTTCATGACAGATTACCCTGTCACCTTTGTCATGATGGCGCATCGGGCAGCGCGAGCATCACCCGAGCGGTGAACTCCCCCTCCTCGTAGGAGAAGTCGGCGGCGCCGTCGTACTTCTCGGCAACGGAGCGCACGATCGAGGTGCCCAGACCGTGGTTCTCCTTGTCGCGCTTTGTGGTCTCCGGAGTCCCCTCCTCCGAGAAGTGCGGACGTTGCGTCGCCGGGTTCACCACCGTCACCACGAGCGCCCCCTGGTCGGCCACGATGCCCAGCCGCACGTTCTTCTCGTCCGCGCCCTCGCAGGCCTCGATGGCGTTGTCCAGCAGGTTCATGAGCAGGCTGCAGAGGTCGATCTCCTCGTAGGGCAGCTCGGCAGGCACGGCAATGCGCGAGCTTATCTCCACGCCTGCCGCGCGCGCCTTGGAGACCTCGAGGTTGACGATGTCGTCCACCAGGTCGTTTCCTGAGCTCACCCATGAGAACGTGGGGTTTGCCCGCATGGACATCTCGCCGAAGAACTCCTCGGCGCGACGGTAGTCCTTCTGCTCGAGCAACATGCGGATGTAGGCATACTGGTTCTTCACCTCGTGGCGCAGGCGGCGCAGACTCTCCCCGCTCTCGCGGTAGACGCCGAGCGCCTCGTAGCGGCTCTCCATGAGGTGGCGCTCGGCCTGGATGCGCTCCTTGTCCCTGAACTCGCGCGCCAGGCGCAGCACGGCCCAGTAGACCACGAGCTGGGCGAGCTGACCGTTGAGGCAGGTGAGGAAGCTCTCGAGCGTGCTTGCCGAGTAGTAGACAAAGCCAAAGTCCGAGCGCAGGTAGAGGATGGTGCGCTCCGCTAGCCCGGAGGCGCACACAAAGAGCACGGGAAACACAAAGGAGAGCGAGACGTTCTCCCCGTCAAGGTAGTTGTGGCGCTCAAGAAGAACGAGAACGACCCTCAGGAGCAGCATGTAGGCGAGCGAGATGGCCGCCGCAAGCTCGATCCCGCCGTGAAGCTCCACGTTGAGCATGTCCGCAACGGAGAGCGAGTAGAGCCACGAGCACATGACGAGCGCAATGCGCACCAGTTGGGCGGGGGTGCTGCGATCCCAGAAGATGAGGCCGCACACGATGGTGGGAGCAACGGTCCACGTGATGGAGTTGGGAAAGATCAGGTCGCTTATGGTGCCGAGGAGCCACACGACGGGCAGCGCAATCGCAAACCTGACCGGCAAAAGCCAGGCGAGACGTCTTCCGCCACCGTGAAACTTCGTGAGTAACAGCACGAGGGAGAGCGCGAAGGACGCGTTGTAGAGCGAGGCCATGCTCGCGCCAAACGTGGTCGCAAAGCTCTGTAGCAGCTCATCCATGGAGGTCCTTCGCGCCGGAACTTCAGTCAGCTTAGTGTAACCTGAGCAACCCAACTTCAGGCACGTGCACAACCGGCGCGGTTTACGCCACAACATGACAGGGGAACATGACAAAGGTGACAGGGTTGTTTGTCAGAAAAAACCTGACAAACAACCCTGTCACCTTTGTCATGTTCCCTTGTCATGAAGAGGCTACGCGTTGGCTGCGTGCTCTGCGGCAACGGCGTCGATCAGGCGCACGAGCGGCCATGAGCGGTTGACCTTGGTGAGCAGAGCCTTGGGCCCCACCACGCACCCCGCCTCGCGCGAGCGGACGAGAAACTCGTTCACCTGCGCGTCGGTGAGACCGCACAGCAGCACAAACTCCTCCACCGCGGGCGCCGGCCCGGCATACGGCAGCGGAGCGGGTCTGAGTCCCGGCAGCCGCGCAAACGCGCCTGCCGGATCGCCCAGGCGCTCCGGCAGCGCCGTGCGCGCGACCACGCCCATCTCGCGCAGCACCGCCCGCACCGCCGCGCCCTTCTCGGAAGAGGGGTCAAGCCCCCAGAGCACCGCGCACGGCGCGGGCCCCGAGGGCTTGACCTTCTTCGATCCGGCGGCCTTCTTCTTAGGCCTGCCAGCCATTAGCCGAAGTAGCGCTCGAGCAGGCCCTTGAGAGCCTTGCCGTGACGGGCCTCGTCGCGCGCCATCTCGTGGACGGTGTCGTGGATGGCGTCGAGGTTGTTCTTCTTGGCGCAGGTGGCAAGCTCGACCTTGCCCTGCGTGGCGCCAAACTCGCAGTCAACGCGCCAGGCGAGGTTCTCCTTGGTGGAGGCCTTCATGTTGGGCTCGAGCTCCTCGCCGAGCAGCTCGGCAAACTTGGAGGCGTGCTCGGCCTCCTCGTAGGCAGCCTTCTCCCAGTAGAGGCCGATCTCGGGATAGCCCTCGCGGTGGGCGATGCGAGCCATGCAGAGGTACATGCCCACCTCGGAGCACTCGCCGGTGAAGTTGGCCTTGAGCTGCTCGAGGATGTAGGCCTTGTCCTCGTCGGAAATGTCGGGGTTGTCCTTCACGGTCTTGCCGTAGATGCCATACTCGTGCTCGGCGGCGAGCTTGAGCTCACCCTCGACCTTCTCGAACTGGCTGGCCGGGGCGTGGCAGACCGGGCACTCCGCCGGCGGCTCGGCGCCCTCGTAGATGTAACCGCAGACCTTGCAAACCCACTTGTCCATAGTGAAGCCTCCTTGTTGTCTCGTAGGTGGCGAGGCCCCCTCGGCCCCGCCATCCTCTCCTATGCACGCGGCGCGCTCTCGCTACGCCGTTGATGCCTCCTTGCCCCTCTTGCCCTCCTGGCATGCGGGGCAGATGCCGTCAAACTGCAGCGTATGGCCCAGGACCTGGTATCCCGACGCCTTAGAAGCGGCCTCGTTGATGCCCTCCCCCAGGAGGGGGATCATCACGTCGTCCACCTTGCCGCAGCTCACGCAGCGCACGTGATAGTGGGCAAACGACTGATGGTCAAAGCGGTCCGCACCGTTGTTGATGCGCACACGACCGATTTCGCCCTCGTCGGAGAGGAGGTTGAGGGTACGATACACCGTCGCCTTGCCGATGCTGGGATGTTCGGCGCGGACGGCCTCATAGACCTCGTCGGCGGTGGGATGGTTGGCAAGGCGTCGCAGCTCGTCCTCAATGATCGCGCGCTGCAGGGTGTTTCTTGCCGGCATGTCCCACCTCCTTTGTGTCTGGAGACAGCATACCATATTGAGAATCAATATCAAGTGAGATTTTTTCTCATTTTGAAAGAGCCGGCCATCGCAACATGACAACCTACCCTGTCACCTTTGTCATCCTGACAAAGGTGACAGGGTAGGTTGTCATCATCAGAGGGCGGTAAGAAGGGCCTCTCCGCGGGCGTCGTGGGCAACCAGGCGCACCTCGCGCGGGGGCTCCTCGCCCGGTGCGGCCTCGTCGTCGAGACGGGTCACGAAGACGTCCACGCGGGCGTCGCCGATCTCGTCCACAAACTGCTCGCCCCACTCGATGGAACATACGCCGTCGGCGCCGAGCACGTCAAAGATCCCGGTATCCTCCAGCTGGTCCGGATTGTCCAGACGATAGAGGTCAAAGTGGTAGAGCGGCATCTCGGCACCCTCGTAGACCATCTCGATGGTGAAGGTGGGGCTCGTGACGTCGTCCGTCACGCCCATGCCGGCGGCAATGCCCTTGGTGAGCTGGGTCTTCCCCGCCCCAAGGTCGCCCGTCAGCACCAGCACGTCGCCGGCGGCAAGCGCGCGGCCCAGGCGCTCGCCCAGGGCAATCGTCTCCTCGCGCGAGGCCGTGCGGAAGCTCTTCTCGCTCATCTACGCCTCCTTGGCGGGGTGCTCGGCCAGCCACGCACCCACCATGCGCAGGTCAGCCTCAAGAAGCGGCTGCCAGTCGGAGTGATAGATGCAGGCGGCCGGGTGGAAGGTCGGGCACACCACAAAGTGGCCCGTCTGGTAGAGCTGCCCGCGCAGCGACGTCACGCCGGCGTTGGTGCGCAGCACAAACTGCGAGGCAAAGTTGCCCAGACACACGATGACGTCCGGCCAGATGCTGCGAATCTGCTCGCGCAAAAACGGCGAGCAGGCCTCGATCTCGTCCGGCTTGGGGTTGCGGTTTCCGGGCGGGCGGCACTTCACCACGTTGGCGATATAGATCTCGTCGCGCGTGAGGCCCGCGCAGCCGAGAAGGGCGTCGAGCTTGTGTCCCGCCGCGCCCACGAAGGGCTCGCCCTGGAGGTCCTCGTTGCGGCCGGGGCCCTCGCCCACGAACATCACGCGCGCGTGCGGGTTGCCCACGCCAAAGACGAGGTTGGTGCGCGTGGCGCCGAGCGGGCAGAGCTGGCAGTTGCCCATGAGGTCGCGAATCTCCTCGAGCGTGACCTCACGCGGCTTCTGGTGGTCGTGGCCGGGTATGTGCATGACGGACATGAGGTCGAGCCCCCTTCGCTCCGCAGCGGAGCCCCTACGTGTAGATCTTCTCAAGACGCATCCCAAAGTCGCAGACAACCTCGTAGTTGATCGTGTTTCTCAGCCCCGCCATCTCCTCGGCCGTGATTCGCTCGTCGCCGTCTGCGCCGAGGATGGTGACCACGTCACCGTACTCGACGGGCCGTGAGGGACGATAGGCGCGGGCGCTGTTGACATCCACGGCAAACATGAACTGGTCCATGCAGATGTTGCCCACCTGCCGGCAGCGCACACCGCCCACGAGAACGTCCATCTGATTGGAGAGCTCGCGCGCCAGGCCGTCGGCATAGCCGATGGGCACGGTGGCGACCTGCATGTTCTTCCTCGGTACGCGCCACGTGAGGCCGTAGCCCACGCCGTCTCCCACGTTGGGGTAGATGACGCGAACCACGCGTCCACGCACGCTCATGACCGGCTCGAGCGAGATGCGGGGACGTGTTGCCTCGGCCGGGTGGAGCCCGTAGAGGCCAACGCCCACGCGGCACATGTCGAAGCGGCACTCGGGGTGCAGGATGGTGCCGGGCGTGTTGTCGCAGTGGACGAGGCCCGTCTCGAGGTTGGCGCCGCGCAGCGCCTCGACCGCCTCCTTGAAGCGATTGAGCTGCAGGGCAAAGTCCCAGTCGTCCAGAACGTCGGCCGTGGCAAAGTGCGTGAAGGTTCCCGCGCACTCCAAGCCGCGATGGAAGTCGATGGTGCGGCGAAGCTCCACGACGTCATCCCGACGCACGCCGATGCGCGTCATGCCGGTGTCAACGGCAAGGTGGTAGCGTGCCACGCGGTTCTCGGCGGCCGCCGCCTCTCCGAGGGCGAGGGCAAAGTCGGCCGTGTAGACGGCGGGCATGAGGTCGTGCTCCACGAGCGTGCGCACGCAGTCGACGGGGGGCTCCGAGAGGATGAGGATCGGCCACTCGATTCCCGCCTCGCGCAGCGCCACGCCCTCGTCAACGGTGGCAACGGCAAACTGGCTCGCGCCGGCTGCGTGCATCGTCTTTGCGCAGGGGACGGCCCCATGGCCGTAGGCGTCTGCCTTGACGACGCACATCATCTGGGTGCCGCGGCCCAGCAGGCGCTTGAACGCCTGGGTGTTGCGCCGCAGCGCGCCAAGGCTGACCTCGACCCACGACCACCTGTTAGCGGGACTCATGACCTTCTCCACGGCAATCCCCCTCTCCCGACCCCTCGAGTCTACCCCTCGTCGGGCACTTCGGGAAAGGCCGCATGCTCGTCAACCGCGTCCGCGGCAAGTCCGATCACGTCGATGAGGTCGCCGGCCATGACGGCATGCGACCCCACCCGCTCGGCCGCGAGTGATCCCGCATAGCCGTGGACCTCGCACACGTAGGCGGCGAGAAGGGCAAGGTCGGGGTCCTCGTCCCTGCGCGTGGCAAGTGCCGCCGCCATCATGCCCGAGAGCACGTCTCCCGAACCTGCCGTCGCAAGCGCGGCAGGACCCGGCTTGGGCAGCACGGCGCGCTCCACGCCCACGCAGGCGGTCGCGTTGCTCTTGGTGACGATGACGAGCTCGGAGCCGCCGTCAGACCACACGACCTTGCGCGCGGCCTCAAGCTGCGAGACGAGCGAGTCCGGAACGGGCGTGGTGGCACTCACGAGGCGCCCCAGCTCGCCGCGATGCGGCGTGAGGATGAGCGGGGCCGTGCGACGCGTCACCTCGGGAAACTCCGGGAGCTCGCCGTTGGTGAGGCGGGCAAGGCAGTTGAGGCCGTCGGCGTCGATGACCAGCGGGGCCGATGAGCCGAGGAGCGCGGAGACGAGTGCGCACGAGCCTCCGCTCACGCGCATGCCGGGACCCACGAGCACTGCCGAGGAGCGCTCTGCGAGCTTGAGGACCACGTCGCGAGCGTCGGAGGTAATCACGCCGTCGGCATCCTCCGGCAGCGCGACCACGGGAATCTCGAGGAGGTGCGCCTGGGCCACACCCGCGGCGGAGGCCGGCATGGCGAGCGTCACGTAACCCGCGCCCATGCGCGCGGCGGCGCGGGCGGCCATGATCGCTGCCCCGGGGAAGCGGCGGGAGCCGCCCACCACGAGCACCGAGCCGCGCGAGAACTTGTCGACGGCCGCGGAGCGGGGCGCGGTCACCTCGAGGTAGTCGGAGAGGTCGGTGCGCCAGGCAACGGGGTCCGCGTCCACCACGAGCCGCTCGGTCTGCTCGGCGAGCGGGGCCACGACAATGGCGCCGCACACGTCGCGCCCGTCGTCGGAGAGAAGACCCGGCTTGAGGGAGAGCATGGTCACGGTCATGTCGGCCACCACGCACGCGCCCGCGGCGTGGCCGGTCTGCCCGGAGAGCCCGCTCGGCACGTCAACGGAGACGACGCGCGCGCCGCACGCGTTCACGCACTCGATCCAGATGTCAAAGGGAGCGCGCACCTCTCCGTGAAAGCCGGTGCCCAGCATGCAGTCGAGCACGACGTCGGCCGTCTCGAGCAGGCTCTCGAGCTCGTCTCGCGGGGGTCCCACGAGGGTAGAGACGCCCGCGCGCACGGCGCTCTGGGCCACCTGGCGGGCAAGGTCCCCGGACAGACCGTCGGGCTCAATGGGGCACACGACCTTGACGTTGACGCCGCGGCTGTGAAGCGCCTCCGCGGCAACCCAGCCGTCGCCGCCGTTGTTGCCCAGACCGGTGAGGATCACGACGTTGTCCACGTCCCCGAGCTCGAGCACCTCCTGTGCCGCGGCGTAGCCGGCACGGTGCATGAGCTCGGAGACGCTCACGCCCTCGCGCGTGAGGGCAACCTCGACGCACCTCACGTCATTGATGTTGAGAACGGGCTGCATGTTCTACTCCTTTGGAACTGACTCGGGCGCGTCGTGCTCGCCCTGTCCGTCTTGTACCCGGCACAACGTGGACACGGATGAGAGCTCGTCCTCCTGGACGCGCTCCAGCTCGTCGAGGATGGAGCGGGCCTCCTTGAACGAGCTCGCGAGAGCGCGGGCGGCATCCTGGCGCGCATCCGGCTCGGGGCGCACGTCATCGGTCACGGCAATGGCGTTTGCCACCGCCACGTCATGGGTGTGGGAAATCGAGAGTGCGATCTCGCGGATGCCTCGCTCCTGCGCGATCTGCGCGGCGCGACCAGAGAGAATCGCGCGCGGACGGCCCGAGTCGTCGCGCCCCACGGAGACGTCGCGGAAGCTCACGCCGTCGGAGAAGCCCGTGCCCAGCGCCTTCACCACCGCCTCGCGCGCGGCAAAGCGCGCGGCGTAGTGCTCCGCGGGCCGCGCGCACCTCTCGCAGTAGGCGCGCTCCTCGTCGGTGAAGACGCGTCGGGCAAAGTTGGGGCGCCGCCCGAGCACGCGCTCCATGCGCTTAATCTCGAGCATGTCAACGCCAATTCCCGCAGTTGCCATCTCTACTCCACCGTCACCGACTTGGCCAGGTTGCGCGGCTTGTCAACGTCGCAGCCGCGAGCGCGCGCCACGTAGCGCGCGAGCATCTGGAGGTGCACCACCGCCACGATGGGCACGAGAAGCTCGTCGCTCACGGGCGGGATCCAGAGCACGTGCTCCACGAGGGACGCCACCGCCTCGTCACCGTCCGTGGCAACCGCAACGCAGGTGGCGCCTCGTGCGATGACCTCCTGAATGTTGGACACGGTCTTGTCGTGGACCCGGTCCTCCGGCACGATGGCCACCACGGGAAAGCCCGGCTCCAGAAGGGCGATGGGGCCATGCTTCATCTCGCCGGCGGGATACGCCTCGGCGTGCAGGTAGCTGATCTCCTTGAGCTTGAGCGCGCCCTCGAGGGCAGTCGTGGCGTTGACGCCACGCCCCAGGAAGAGTGCCGAGCGGGCCCTGCGGAAGAGCGTCGCGGCGCGCTTGTCCTGCCAGGCGCGAGAGATAACCTCGCGGATGATGTCGGGAAGGGCGCAGAGGTCGCGGTAGTGTCGCTCCACCTCGGGGCGGTCCATCTCGCCGCGCGCCTCGGCAAGGCGCAGGGCAAGAAGCGCGCTCGCCACCATCTGCGCGGTGTATGCCTTCGTGGACGCCACGCAGACCTCGGGGCCCGCCTGCACGTAGAGCGTCCCGTCGGACTCGCGCGCGGCCGTGGAGCCCAGCACGTTGGTGATCGCAAAGACCTTGCAGCCCATCCCCCGCATGCGACGCGCGGCCGTGAGCGTGTCTGCCGTCTCGCCGGACTGCGTGATGACCACGCAGAGGGTGTTGGGCGTCACGAGCACGTCCTGCTCGTAGTTGAACTCAGAGGCGTAGTCGCAGATGACCTGCACCTTGGCCCAGGTCTGGATGAGCGTCCGTGCGATGAGGCTCACGTGATAGGACGTCCCGCACGCGATGAGGTAGACGCGGTCGATGGCGGCAAGCTCCTCCTTGGTGAGGGAGAGCTCGTCGAGAAAGACCCCGTGCTCGCCCATGCGGCCCGCGAGCAGGCGCTCGATGGCCTCGGGCTGCTCGGCGATCTCCTTGGCCATGAAGTCGGCGTAGCCGCCCAGTGTGGCGGCGGAGGCGTCCCAGTCGATGTCGATGGTGGTGGGAACCGCGACGGGCATGCCCTCCTCGTCAAAGACCTCAACGGAGCCCGACGCCTCGAGACGGGCAAACTGGCCGTTCTCGAGCTGGATGACATGGGAGGCCACGCTCGCGAGCGGGGTGACGTCCGAGGCGGCGTAGGCACCGTCCTCCGTGGAGGCCACGACGAGCGGCGAGCCGTTGCGCGCGCAGACGATCTGACCGGGGGCGTCGGCACACACCACGGCGAGCGCCCAGGAGCCCTCGAGACGACGGCAGGCGTGACGCACCGCGCGCACGAGATCGCCCTTGCAGGGGCCGGCCCAGGCATCCTCGACGAGGTGGGCGATGACCTCGGAGTCCGTGTCGGAGACGATGGTGTGGCCGCTCCTCTGCAGATAGGACCGCAGCTCGCGGAAGTTCTCGATGATGCCGTTGTGCACGATGGCAATGCGGCCCGTGCAGTCTCGGTGCGGGTGGGAGTTCTTGTCCGTGGGTGCACCGTGCGTGGCCCAGCGGGTGTGCGCGATGCCGGTCGTGCCCACGAGGTTGGCCGTCTCGCAGCGCTCCACGAGCGTGGCCACGCGGCCGGCGGACTTGACGCCGTGCAGCTCGCCGTCCCTACCCACGACCTCAACGCCCGCCGAGTCGTACCCGCGGTACTCAAGGGTCTTGAGCCCCTCGAGAAGATACCACACGGCCTGGTTTCTACCGGTGTAGCCAACGATTCCGCACATGCGTGCCTCCTGGTGTGATTAAGCTGCGCCATCGATTGTACCAGCGCAGCACGACAATGAGCCCTGACGCCCGCGCCATAGACCAATGGGGGCGGGCGGCTGCCGGACGCTTCTGGCAAGAGGAACGTCCGGCAGCCGCCCGCGAAGACTCTTGGATCTGAACCCTACGCCTTGAACGGATCGAGCGCCTTGAGGACGATCGCGTTGGCCTGCTTGCAGAGCTCGTCGGTGGGAGCCTCGGCGAGGGTGCGCACCAGCGGCTCGGTTCCCGAGGCACGCACGAGCACGCGGCCCTGGCCCGCGAGGAACTCCTCGGCCTGCCTCACGGCGTCGAGCACGCCGGGGTCGCTCATCGCGGCGTCCTTGTCGGTCACGCGCACGTTGATGAGCTCCTGCGGGTAGAGCTTCACCGGCGCGCAGAGCTGCGAGAGGGTCTCGCGCTCGGCGCGGATGACCTCCATGACGCGCAGGCTCGTCATGATGCCGTCGCCCGTGCGCTCGATGTCGCCAAAGATGATGTGGCCGGACTGCTCGCCGCCCAGGCTGTAGCCGTTCTCGCGCATGCAGGCGTAGACGTTCTTGTCGCCCACCGCGGTGGTCTCGTAGGAGAGGCTCGCCTCGTCAAAGGCCTTGAACAGGCCGTAGTTGCTCATGACGGTAGGAACCACGGTGCCGGCGGTGAGGCGGCCGTGCTTGTTGAGGTAGACGCCGCACACGTAGAGGATGAGGTCACCGTCAACCACGTTGCCGCGCTCGTCAACGGCAATGCAGCGGTCGGCGTCGCCGTCGTAGGCAAAGCCCACGTCAAGGCCCTGCTCCACCACATGACGGCGCAGGCGGTCAATGTGGGTGGAGCCGCAGTCCACGTTGATGTTGAAGCCGTCGGGAGCGTTGTTGATCACGCGGACGTCCGCGCCAAGGGCGTCAAAGACGGGCTTGGCAACAGAGGAGGCGGCGCCGTTGGCACAGTCCAGGCCAACCTTCACGCCCTGCAGCGAGAAGTTCGCGCTCGCGATGAGGTGGGCAATGTAGCGGTTGCGGCCCTGCATGTAGTCGACGGTGCAGCCAATGGCGTCGGCAGTTGCCAGCGGCACCTCGAGCTTGCCGTCAATGTAGTCCTCGATCTGCTCGAGGACGTCCTCGTCCATCTTGAAGCCCTCGCCGTTGACGAGCTTGATCCCGTTGTCGGTATAGGGGTTGTGGCTCGCGGAGATGATGATGCCGCAGTCAAAGCGGCCGTCCACGGTCTCGTACGCAACGCCGGGCGTGGGGATGACGTGCAGCATGTAGGCGTCGGCGCCGGACGCCACGAGGCCAGCGATGAGCGCGGACTCAAACATGTAGCTCGAGCGACGGGTGTCCTTGCCCACCACCACGCGAGCCTTCTTCCCCTGGCGCGTGCCATAGTACCAGCCCACAAAGCGGCCAATCTTGAAGGCGTGCTCGACGTCAAGGCCCTCGTTGGCGCGGCCGCGGAAGCCGTCGGTGCCAAAGTACTTCATGAGTCGCTCCTCTCGGGAGGTATCAGAACAAAAGACCAGAACCATCCTACTCGTATGGCGCGCGCAGGGCTATGACGGTTGTGTAAACACAGAAAGGCTGCGCGGAGTCCTCGTTGCGCGTGCTCAAACGCAAAAGGACCCGCCGAGAGGAACTCGACGGGTCCATAGCTGCGATGAGCTGGCCTTAGCGCTTGGAGAACTGCGGGCGCTTGCGGGCCTTCTTGAGGCCGTACTTCTTGCGCTCGACGGAGCGGGCGTCACGCGTGAGGTAGCCGGCCTTCTTGAGGTCGTCACGGTACTCGCCGGCGTCGAGAAGGGCGCGGGCGATGCCGAGGCGCAGGGCGCCGGCCTGGCCGGTGATGCCGCCGCCGTCGCAGTTGGCGAGGACGTCAAAGCGCTCGGCGGTCTCGGTCAGGCGAAGCGGGGCGACGGCGTTGTCAACGAGCTGCTGACGGCCGAAGTAGTTGATGGCCTCGCGGCCGTTCACGACGACCTTGCCGGTGCCGGGGACAAGACGGACGCGGGCGACAGCCTCCTTGCGGCGGCCGGTTCCGGTGTAAACAACGGTGTTCTCAGCCATCGGTTAGGCCCTCCAATCAATCTGGACGGGGTTCTGGGCGGTGTGCGGGTGCTCGGGGCCAGCGTAGACCTTGAGCTTCATGCCCTGCTTGCGGCCGAGGGTGGTCTTCGGCAGCATGCCCTTGATGGCGTGCTCGACAACGCGCTCGGGGTGCTTCTCCATGGCCTCGCGGAAGCTCTCGAGCTTGAGACCTCCGAGGTAGCCGGAGTAACGCCAGTACTGCTTGTGATCGGCCTTGACGCCGGTGAGAACGACCTTGTCGGCGTTGATGACGACGACGAAGTCACCGGTGTCGGCGTTGGGGGTGAACTGGGGCTTGTTCTTGCCACGGAGAATCATGGCAGCCGTGGTGGCCAGACGACCAAGGGTCGCGCCCTCAGCGTCGATGAGCACCCACTTGCGCTCGACTTCGCCGTTCTTGGCGAACTGAGTCGACTTCTTCACTTGACTCCTCCTACATACCTACGAGTGACGGCTTCTGGACAAACCGCCGTGCTTTTGTCAGAGATTACGGGGCTCTGTGGAAAAGCTGTAAGAGTATAGCGCATCAACAGCGGGCGCGACCTGTGAATTTTCCGTCCACAAGCCGCACAAATGCTTACCGAGCGCCGAGAAGGACCACGCGCTGCGACACCTCGCTCACGTCGGCGCGCGGGAGCCGCACGCTCACGCGCGGGGCGCCGTGAGCGCCGGCGACCATCTCGGCCAGCACGCGCTCTTCGGCCGGCGCAAACGTCTCAACGGCGGGCGCCTCCTCGAAGAGCCACGTGGCCGTGCCGGGCTCGGGCTCCGCCGCCTCGAGCGCCGCGCGGTCCGGCACCTCAACGAGCCTCAGGTCCTTCTCGCCGCACTGGGCGCGCAGGGCGAGGGGGCGCCTTGAGACGGTTGCCCTGAGCGTCGTCGAGCGCAGCGGGTCGTAGCCGTCATAGCCCCCGCGCGACGCCTCTGCCAGGAGGGTCGTCTCCTCCCCGTCTGACGAGCACGCATACGTTGTTGCAACGTGACCGTCAAACGAGACGCCGTCGTCCTCGTATGCCACGTAGCGGCTCTCGCCCGGCGCGGGCCAGAAGTCCACCACGCGGCAGGTGCGGTCGAGCCCGCGCGGGTTCTTCTCGCTCGCGGGGCGCGGGTTGTTGTGCGGCGCAAACCGCGGGAGGATGGCGCCCTCGCGCACAAAGAGCGGCAGCTTCCAGAGCGGCGCGTCAAAGCCGTCGAGTTCCCGGCCGCCGGCAAAGCGCTCGCCGGTGAAGAGGTCAATCCAGACGTCGCTTGAGCTGCCGGGCAGGTAGATGCCGTCGCGGACGTCGTTTCCGACCGCGTCCGCGCGCGCCTTTTGGTAGACGGGCGCCACGAGCAGGTCATCGCCGAGAAGAAACTCGTAGCGCGCGGCCTCCCGCGGCGCGGCCTCGTCCACAAGCAGCACGGAGCGCACCATGGGCAGCCCGAGGTCGTTGTTGCCCTCCCAGCCGCACGCGCACGAGGCCGACGCCGCACAGGTGGAGATGTAGGGCATGAGGCAGCTCTTGAGCTTGAGGTACATGCGGCAGATGCCCGTGTGCGGGTCGCCGCCCGCGTAGGGCAGCTTGGGCAGGCTCCCCCAGCCGTCCATGTCCAGCATGATGGGCGTGAGGGCCTTCCACTGGAAGTCGCGCGTTGCCACGAGGGTGTTGCCGCCAAAGATGCCGTCCAGGTCCGAGCCCACGTTGGGGTTGCCCGAGAGGCCCTGTCCCACGTAGGTGGGCACGTGCATGCGGATGTACTCCCAGTCGCTGCCGTCCTGGTCGCCGGACCATACGGCGCCAAAGCGCTGCGTGCCCGCCCAGCCGTCAAGCGTGAGGACAAAGGGGCGCCGGCCCGTCTCCTCCGCCATGATCTGGTAGCCCTGCTGGGTGGCGTTGAGGCCAAAGGAGTAGCCGTCGCCGACCCACTCCTCGTCGGTCTTGAGGGCACGCACGCCGGCGCGAGCCACCTCGGCACGGAAGTCCCGCAGGTTCTGCCAGGTGACGTCCGGGTCTGATGACGGCGTGATCTGCGACTGCGCCCACAGGCCCACCTCAACGCCGCGCTCGTTTGCATAGGCCGAGAAGGACGCGAGGTTGTCCACGTTTGCCGCAATGGCAGCAAGGCGCTCGGGCGAGCTCGCCCCGTCCGCGCCCACGCCGCCCGTGCGCTCGTAGCCGTTGTGACCGTAGCCGGCACCGTAGCCGTCGTTGGGGAGAATCCAGCCGAGGGGCATGTCGTGGCGCGCGTGCTCGTCGATGACGGCACGGGCGGAGAACTCGTAGGGCGTCCGCCCGAGGTAGTTCTCGGCAGCGGTGGTGAGCACCTCGTCGGGACCGTTGAGGGACTCCGCGTCGTGCCCCGCGGGCACCACGTAGCCGCGGCGGCGTCCCAGCTCGTAGCGCGTCTCGCCCGGCGCGCCTGTGGGGGCGGAGCCGCGCACCGTCCAGGCCTGCGCGCCCTCCTCGAGCTCGTGCGACCACGCGTCGCGGTTGTACGCGTTGAGGTGGCCCAGGTAGAGGGCAAACGCGGGGAGCAGCGCAGGCGCGCCCGTCACCTTGAAGTAGGCGCGCAGGATGTCCTGGGCAGCGCGGCGCAGGCCGGCCGCCGGGCGGTCCGCAACGAGAAGGTACGCGTCAAAGACGGCGTCCTCGTGGGTGGCAACGAGGTCTGGCCCCGTGCGGGCAAAGTCGTACGAGCCGGGGGCAAACGTGTTTCTCAGCACGCCGTAGCCCGCGCTCGACCAGAAAAACGGGCTTGGGGACGCCACGCCGCCGTCTCCCCACCGGTTGCTGTTCATGGGCGTGGTCACGATGCGCACGACGCTCCCCGCGTGCTCTGCGCGGCCGTTCTGCGTACCGCCGCCGAAGAAGCGCTCGCCCGCGCGCACCGCGAGCGTCTGCGTGGCGCCGCGCTCGGCGAGCGACAGCGGCGCAGCCTCGCGCGCGACGACGCAATCGCGACGGAGCAGCGTCATGCGGCCGTCCGCCTTGGCTAGAAGGAGCTCCGTCCCGCCCGCGCGCACCGAGAGCGCGTCACCGGCGTCGCGGACGGTGACGGCGGGGTGGGCGTAAGTGCCGGACTCGTCGGGCTGTGCCTGGATGCGCGCAACGTGGTCCGGCGAGACGGGCGTGGCATACGGGGCAAACGCGCCCGTCGGGTCCACCGTCACGCGAACGACGCTCTCCTCCAGAAAGGCAATGCGACACGGGAGGGTCCTCTCGCCGTCGCAAAGGGTAACGAGCGCCTGGTAGGGACGCTCCGGACTCACGCGAGCTTCAATCACGGGCTGCTCCTCGTGCAAAAGGGGACGTGTTTTTTTGTTCAGAGAAAACGGGACAGGTCATTATTGCAAACCTGTCCCATCTTCTCTGTTCAGAAAAACACGTCCCCAATTAACAGTCCTCGCAGAGGAAGGCGTCAATCTCGGCGAGGCGCGCCTCGGTCTGGCGGCGTCCCGCAACGTAGAGCGTGAGCAGGGACTCTCCGTCGCGCGTGGACGAGCCCACCTCCACGGGCTCCTCGGGGGCGATCACGAGGCAGCGCCCCTCGCGCTCGAGCTCCCACAGGCGCTCGCGCTGCGCGTTGTAGCGCTCGCCGCGCGTGCGGAGCGCCTCGAGGTAATACGGGTAGGCGTCGTAGAGGTGGGACTTGAGGGCGATGGCCTCGGAGCCACCTCCGCGCACGTAGCCGCGGTCACGCGTGAGCACCACGAGCGCGCGCTCCGCGGGGGCATGGCCCCTCACCTCGCGCGCACCGGAAAGGCCCATCGCCGTCTCAAACGGGATGGAGTCCGTGGTTCCGCCGTCAAGATAGCGATGACCGTCAATCTCAACGATGCGGGAGACCGTGGGCAGCGAGGCGGAGGCGCGCACCTTCACGAGATCCTCGGGATAGCGGCGTACGGGCAGGTAGTCAGGGGTGCCAAAGGTCACATCGGAGACCACCACATAGAAGGGGGTCTCGGACTCGTTGAACGTCTCGAGGTCGCATGGGTCGAGGCGGTCCTGGACCTCGCCGTACATGAAGTCCACGCCGGCAATGTCGCCCGTGGTGGCAAACGACCACAGCGACATGAAGCGCCGGTCATCGCGGAAGGCGAGAATGTCGCGCATGGTACGGCCAATCTGGCGCGAGCGGAAGTTGGAGCCGTTGACGGCGCCGGCCGAGACGCCCCAGATGCTCGAGAAGCCGGTGAGCCCTCGCTCCTGCAGCACGTCGAGCACGCCCGCGGTGAACATCCCACGAAACCCGCCGCCCTCCAGCACGAGCGCGGGTACGTTGGTCTTCTGGGCCTGGGCTGACATGAGCGCTTCCTTCCCACGCGTTCTTCTCGGCACGCCCCTGGGGGCGAAGCAAAAGCGGCCGCCAACCAAAGGGCCGGCGACCGCAAAGCATGCATGGTGGAGGTGCGGAGAATCGAACTCCGGTCCAAAGCAGATCCCTGACAGGTGTCTCCAGGCTCAGTTACCGGTTGGGTCTTGGACGCCGCGCACCCGGCAACCCGCGCTTGGCGTCCCAGCCGGTTCGGTCTTTTCGAGCGGCATACCGGCTACGTCCGCTCGAGCATCTCCCTCAAATGACGTCGCCGCGAGAACGGGAGCGATTCCCGCTTTGACGCGCCGCTATTTAATTAAGCAGCGAGAGCCAGCTGGGGCTCAAAAGAGTTGTTGTCGTCAATTCAATTTGACGGTACCCCTGTTTAACGTGGCGAGGAGACCACGGCCTGCTGCCCATCTCAGACCCACCCTGTCGAAACCAGTCACCCCCGGGTGCCGGACAAGGCTAGGGCGGCGAGAAGGACCACCCACCATGCGGCTGTCAACGTACGAGCCGCTCGCGCGGCCGTGGGGGTATTCTACCCGTTTTCCCGGACATGAATCGCGAGAAGAGGGGACGGCCCTCCGCGGAAGGCCGCCCCGGCGTCGACATGATGACAAACTACCCTGTCACCTTTGTCATGATGACAAGTTACCCTGTCACCCTTGTCATCACCCTTGTCAGGTTACTCCTCGACGAGCTCGAACATGTCGGGGCCAACGCCGCAGACCTCACAGACAAAGTCCTCGGGCAGCTCAGGGGTGTCGACGGTGACCTCCCAGCCGCAGACGGTGCAGCGGAAGGTGTACTTCTTCTCCTCGGACATGCGTGTCTCCTCTCAACTTGGAAGGGCGCCTCTCGCCCTGACCTAACTTATACCCCCAATGTAGGAAGAAGCTTTCGGCGGCGTCTTGCCCTTGAGCGTTGTGTGATAGTAGGAATACGTCATAGGCGGCACGCCGGAGAGGTTGCCCGCGTCCACGACCTCACCCACAAAGGTGAGGTGCGTTCCCACGTCAACGGTCTGGACCACGTTGCACGCCACGAAGGAGCACGCGTGCTCGGTGGGATACGGGTCTCCGGTTGCGGCCACGGCGCTGGCAATGCCGTCGTACTTGTCCTCGCTCGCGGACGTACGGAAGCCAAAGCGCCCCACAAAGAGCATGTCCGCGGACTCGTCGACCACGGCAAGCGAGAAGTGCCCGGCACGCTCGATGGCGCCGCAGGTGAAGTTCTCCTTGTTCACGGTCACCGAGACCTGGAGCGGACTGGCCGTCACCTGCAGCCCGGTGTTGACGATGCAGGCGCCCACGCGCTCGCCCTCCCCCGGATCCGCCGAGACCACATAGAGGCCCGAGGAAAACTTGAACAGTGCCGTTGCGTCCATGCCCCTCTCCTTTCCTGACGCGAAAAAGGGACGGTCCCCTTTCCGCTACCGGTTGAGCTCCTTGAGGGCGCGGGCGATCTCGCGGTCGGAGTCGCGCCGCGCCATGTCCGCGCGCTTGTCGTAGAGCTTCTTGCCGCGCGCGAGGCCAATGGCCAGCTTCACGCGGTTGCGCTCGTCAAAGTAGATCTCGAGCGGCACGAGCGCCATGCCCTTCTGGCGCAGCTTGGCGTCCAGGTAGTCGATCTGCCTGCGGTGCAGCAGCAGGCGTCGCTTGCGGTCGGGGTCCACGTTCCACACCCCGCCGTTGGAGTAGGGGTGGATGTGCACGCCGTGAAGCCACGCCTCGCGCCCACGGATGAGACAGAAGCAGTCCGTGAGCTGGCAGGCGCGCTCGCGCAGGCTCTTGACCTCGGTTCCCGTGAGCTCGATGCCCGCCTCGAGAGTCTCGTCGATGAAGTACTCGTGACGCGCGGAGCGGTTCTTGGCGATGGTCTTCTTGCCGGGGCCCGCCTGCTTGGCCTTTGCGGCGGCAGCGACCTGGCGCACGACCTTACTCTTTGCCATCGGCCGCCTCCTCAAGGCTCGCGTCCGTCTCGTGGATGAGCTCGAGAAGCGCCTTGCACGCGGCCTCGCCCACCAGGTCTCGGGCGCGCAGCGTCAGCGTGGCGGCAACGTCGCGGGCACAGGCGGAGGCTGCGTCCCCGGCGCACATGAGCAGACAGACGGCAATCTCCGCGTTGGCGCCATCCGGCAGGCCCTCGGCTGCCAGAAGCTCGCGCATCTCGGAGTCGTCCACGAGGTCAGGATCCCTCTCGGTACCCGCGGCCTGGTTGAGCGCGGCATCGAGCGTGGAGTCGGGCATGCCGAAGGCGCGGGCGGCGCGCAGGGCGGCCGCGGCGGCGCGGGGCTTCTCGCAGACCTCAAAGTACCCCGAGAAGTTCACGAACGCCCTCACCAGGTGGCGCGCGTCGCTCGCGCGCTCGAAGACGCTGTAGGTGAGCGCCAGGTACTCCTGCATGTCACCCGCCACGCGAAAGAGGTCCGCCAGGTTGAGGCGGTAGCTGCAGTCCATGGGGTTCCAGCGCACGGCGCGCTTGAGCGCCTCCGCGGCCTCGTCGTAGTCACCCACCTGAACGCTCGCAAGGGCAAGGTCGTTGTAGAGACGGTCGAGCGGCTCGCCCACGTCGCGCAGCTCTCGCGGGTCGTCCTCCACGCGGCGATACGCCAGGCGCTCAAAGAGCGTGGGAAAGCTGAACCACTGCACCTCGTCGGTGGTGGGGCAGTTCTTGTCCACGTACTCCTCGGCGTCCTCCGCCAGGCGGGCGAGAAGCTCCGCGGCCTGCTCGGACTCGCCCTGGAGCATGAGGCCCTCGGCGCGCTCGAGCTCGTCCGTCAGCGTTGTCTGGTTCATATGACCTCCCGGCGGCACACGCCGCCCGTCAAACGGCTAGGTTCTTAGTGTTCCCATTATCGCGCAGGCGTGTCGGCACGGCGAGAAGTACCTCGCGGGCGGCCTCCCCGCACCAGCGCAAGGTCAATCTGACCCCGCGTCACGTTTGTCCCCGTCACCTCCACGGCAACGCGCCGGCCGAGCCGCCACACCTCGCCGCTCTCCTCGCCCGTGAGCGTGAGGCGCGCGTCGTCAAAGGAAAACCACTCGTCCCCAAGCGCGCGGATGGGAACGAGACCCTCGGCATACGTCTCGTCGAGCGTCACAAACAGACCAAAGCTCGCGCAGCCCGAGACCACCCCCGAGAAGCGCTCGCCCACGCGATCGGAGAAGAGCTCAGCCATCTTGATCTTCTGCGTGGCCCGGGCGGCACCGTCGGCCGCTCGCTCCCGCTCCGAGCACGTGCGGCAGAGCTGCGGCAGGACGGCCGCCTGCGCGCGCATCTCGGGCCCCTCTACGCGGCCGGACAGAAGCGCCCTGAGCGCGCGATGCACGAGCATATCCGGATAGCGCCTGATGGGCGAGGTGAAGTGGCAGTACGCGCTTGCCCCCAGGGCATAGTGCCCCAGGTTCTGCGGCAGGTAGACCGCCCTTCTCTGCGCGCGCAGGAGCAGCGCGCCCACCATCGGGGCGGCCGGTCCGCCCTGGGCGCGCCCGAGCACCTCCTGGATGGCGCGTGCGCTCCCGGAGAGAAGGCCCGAGGCCACCTCCCCGTCGAGCACGCCCAGCTCCCGGAGCGGTTGAGCGCAGGCCTTGAGGTCGTCGGGCGCGGGAGGCTCGTGAACGCGATAGGCCGCCGGCGCCTCCGCGTCCGCCAGCTTCGAGGCCACGCACTCGTTTGCGAGCAGCATGGCCTCCTCGATGAGGCCCGTCGCGCGCGTGCGCCGCCGCACGGAGACGCCCGTGGGACGCCCCGCGTCGTCGAGCGTCACGCGAGCCTCGACGGTCTCGAAGTCGATGGCGCCTCGCTCGCGCCGCACGCGCTCGCGCAGCGCCCGAATCTCGTCGAGCGCGCGCAGCGTCTCGGCAACCCGCTCGTCCGGCACAATGCCCGTGCCGTCGAGAAGCGCGTCAACCTCGTCGTAGCAGAGGCGGGCGGCGGAGCGGATGGCCGAGGGAAACATGCGGGCGCGCGTCACGTTGCCGCGGGCGTCCAGGCGCATGAGGACGCTCATCGCCAGGCGGTCCTCGCCCGGGCGCAGCGAGCAGACGTCATTTGAGAGGCGCTCGGGAAGCATGGGAATGACGCGGTCCACAAGGTAGGCGGAGCAGGTGCGCCGCTTTGCCTCGTTGTCGATGGGCGTGTCCGTGCCCACGTAGTGGGTGACGTCCGCAATGTGAACGGCGAGCTCGTAGCCGCCGTCCGGCAGGCGCCGCGCGGCCACGGCGTCGTCAAAGTCGCGCGCGTCGGCGGGGTCGACGGTCACGCAGAGGTCGTCGCGCAGGTCGCGACGGGAGGGCTCCCGCGCCAGCGCGCCGTCAACGTCCGCCACGATCTTCTCGGCCTGCTCGAGCACGCTTGGCGAGAAGTCCCCGGGCAGCCCAAAGCTTGCGATCACGGACTCCACGTTGAGGTCCACCTCGTTCGCCGCACCCACGCGGCGCTCGAGCGTCACGACGGGAGAGCTCTTGCGCGTGGGGTACTCGGTGATGCGCGCCACCACCACGTCCCCGTCCGCGACCCCCAGCCTGCGTGGGCTCTCGTCCTCCGGCACTACAAAGAAGTCGTGCCCGATGCGCGCGTCAAGCGGACGGACGGCACCGAGCGGCCCCGCCTGTGCGTAGCGCCCGAGAAACGCGCTCACGGCACGTGAAAGCACCGAGCGCACCACCGCGCGCGGCGCGCGACCGCGCTGCTCGATGATCGCGACCTCGACCTCGTCCCCGTTCATTGCCTCGCGCTGACCGTGACGCACGAGCTCGAAGTCCCCCTCCGGGGTCTCCACGTGCGCCGCACCGGGACGTGAGACCACGAGCGTGCCCGTGAGGGCATGGCTGCGCTCGCGGGCGCCGCCGGAACGGCCACGTCTCCTGCTTCCGTGATGAGGTCTGCCGCGGCCCATGCCCCTCCGTCCTTCTCGCCTACCCTCAGCTTATCGCATGACCCGGACAAACGGCGGCGCAACGCGCGCATGCAAAGGACCCCGGCATTCCGGGAAGAAGCCTCGCAAGGAGCGCTTCTCGAAGGAATGCCGGGGCCCGGGGCCGCTAGCACAATCGGCCGCGCCTACACCTTGAGGTAGCGCCTCATGGCGATAGCAGAGCCAAACAGGCCGATCACAACGCCAATCACCAGCAGGATGCCAAACGTGGCATAGAGCGTGGCGGGCGGAATCTCAAACGAGAGGAACGACAGGTTGCTCGCGAGCGCCGGCATCACAACGCTCAGGCCACCGGCCAGAGCGGCGATGGCGAGAAGCGCGGCGATGAGGGCCTCGAGCGTGCCCTCCATGACGAAGGGCCCGCGGATGAAGCCGTTGGACGCGCCGACGAGGCGCATGATGGCGATTTCGCGACGACGCGCCGTGATGGCGAGGCGAATCGTGTTGTTGATGAACACGAAGGCAACAAACGTGAGCAGGGCGACGAGAATAACCGCACCGATGCGGATGTAGTTCGTGAACTCGAGCAGGCGCTCGACGGTTCCCTGGCCATAGAGGACGTCCTCGGTGGCGCTGGTCGTGGGGTCGTCGGCGCCGTCGCGAATCTGGGCGAAGGTGGGGTCAGACGCAACCTTCTCGGCGGTGGCCTGGACCTGCTGTGCGTCCGTCAGGCGAATGACGAGGGAGGCGGGCAGGGGGTTCTCGCCGTCAAGCGCGGCGACGGCGTCGCTCGCGTTGCGGTTGGACATCGAGGTGCGGTACTCCTCGAGCGCCTCGTCCTTGGACTTGTAGGTCACGGACTCAACGTTGTCCCAGCTCTCGACCTCGGCCCTGAAGGCGTCAACAGAGGCCTGGTCGGCGTTGTCGGAGAGGAACGCCTGGATGGTGAGGCTGTCCTCAACGCCGCCGAGCACGCTGTTGATCATGGCGGAGCCAAGGATGAAGAGACCGATGATGAAGAGCGAGAGGAAGATCGTCACGATGGCGCCGAGGACGGTCGTCCAGTTGCGACGAAAGTGATGACCCGCCTCGCGCAGGGAATAGCCAATGTTAGAGGGCGCCATAGTAGCCGTAGCCTCCCTTCTCCTGGTCGCGGACCACGTGGCCCGCCTCGAGCGCGATGACACGCTTGCGCATGGAGTCGACCATCTCGCGGTCGTGCGTCGCCATGACGACGGTTGTGCCGGCGCGGTTGATGAGGTCGAGCAGCTTCATGATGCCGAGCGAAATCGCCGGGTCGAGGTTGCCCGTAGGCTCATCGCAGACGAGCAGCGGCGGGCGGTTGACCATGGCGCGCGCAACGGAGACGCGCTGCTGCTCGCCGCCGGAGAGCTGGTCGGGGAAGTGCTGCATCCTCTCGGCAAGGCCGACGAGACGGAGCACCTCGGGAACCTGCGCCTTGACGACGGACTTGGGCTTGCCGATGCACTCGAGGGCAAAGGCGACGTTCTCGTAGACCGTCTTGTCCGGCAGGAGCTTGAAGTCCTGGTAGACAGTGCCAATCTGGCGACGGAGATACGGAACCTTCTTGTTGCGCATCTTCGTGAGGTCCTGGCCGGCAACGATCACCTGACCGGAGCTGGCCTTCAGCTCGCGCGTGATGAGACGCAGAAGCGACGACTTGCCCGAGCCGGAGTGGCCGACGACAAAGACGAACTCGCCGGGGTAGATGTCGAGGCTCACGTCATCGAGGGCGGGCTTGTTGGGCTGGGCCGGGTAGATGAGTGTGACGTTTTTGAACGAGACGGTCGGGGTGCCGGTGCGCTGGACGGCCGGGGCGTCATCCCCCGCAAGGGACGCGTAGACGCTGCCGCCGGCCGCAGGCTGGCTCTCGGAATCCGCGGGCTCCGACGCCGTCACCACGTGAACGGCCTCGGCAGTCTCCTCCGCCCGGGAGGTCTCGTCAGCGGCGGCGGGCGCGCCGACCTCCTCTGGGGTGGGGAGCTCGTCCTGCGGAGCCGACTCGGGAACGCTCACGGCATCGAGCGTCGCGTCCCCCGAACCCTGTCGCTCAGTGCTGCGAAAATGACTGGCCACAGAAGCTCCTTCTTGTGCTCAAGATGGACAAATACGCACATAGTCTAGCAAAAGGCCAGCTCGTCAACGTTTGCTCCAGTCAAAACCCATATGTGCGTCAGCTTTGGTCCACTTTGTACCGGGTGCAAGGCGAACACAAGGGGGCGGGGCCGCTCGCTTGCGACCCCGCCCCGGATGCTCGTTGTTCTTGGCGGCTAGGCGAGAAGGGCCTCGACCTCGCGGACGACCCCCTCGGCGTCCAGGCCGTACTTGTGGAGCAGGTCCGCCGCCGGGCCGGACTCGCCGAAGACGTCACGCACGCCGAGCTTGCGCACCGGCACGGGACACTCGGCAAGCGCGGAGAGGACGGCGTCGCCGAGACCCCCGATCACGGAGTGCTCCTCGCACGTGACCACGCGGCCGGTCTTGGCGGCGCTCGCGCGGACGAGCTCCTCGTCGAGCGGCTTGACCGTGTGGATGTTGATCACCTCCGCCGACACGCCCCTCTCGGCCAGCGTCCCCGCGGCCTCGAGGGCGGCCTGGACCATGAGGCCGCAGGCCACGATCGTGACGTCGGTGCCCTCGCGCAGCAGGACGCCCTTACCGAGCCGGAACTCGTAGGTCGCCGGATCGTTGAACACCGGCACGGCGAGTCGCCCGAGGCGCAGGTAGACGGGTCCGTCGGTCTCGTAGGCTGCGCGCACGGCCGCGCGGGCCTCCACGTCGTCGGCCGGGACGACCACGGTCATGCCCGGGATGGAGCGCATGAGGGCGATGTCCTCGTTGCACTGGTGGGTGGCACCGTCCTCGCCCACCGAGATGCCGGCGTGCGTGGCGCCGATCTTGACGCCCAGGTGCGGGTAGCCGATGGAGTTCCTGACCTGCTCGAACGCGCGGCCGGCAGCGAACATCGCGAAGGTGCTCGCGAAGGCCACGCGGCCCGTTGCGGCGATGCCGGCGGCGACGCCCATGAGGTTCTGCTCCGCGATGCCGCAGTCGAAGAAGCGGTCGGGGTAGGCTGCCTTGAACTTCCCGGTCTGCGTGGCCGCGGCGAGGTCGGCGTCCAGGACGACGAAGTCGTCGTGCTCGGCGCCCAGCTCGACGAGGGCCTCGCCGTAGCTCTGGCGGGTTGCGATCTTCTTGACGTCAGCCATCCTAGAGCTCCTTCCCTGCGGCCTCGAGCTCGGCCATGGCCTGCTCGTACTGCTCGTCGTTGGGGGCCTTTCCGTGCCAGCCGACCTGGCCCTCCATGAAGGAGACGCCCTTGCCCTTGACGGTCTCGGCGACGATGCACACGGGCCTGCCCACGACCCCGCGGGCCTCGGCGAAGGCGGCGCGGATCTGCGCCATGTCGTTTCCGTCGGCGAGCTCGATCACGTGGAACTTGAAGGCGCGGAACTTGTCGGCGATGGGCATCGCGGAGTTGACCTCCTCGATGGTGCCGTCGATCTGCAGGCCGTTGTGGTCCACGATCACGACGAGGTTGTCGAGGGCGTGGTTGCCGGCGAACATCGCCGCCTCCCAGACCTGGCCCTCCTCGACCTCGCCGTCGCCGAGCAGCGTGTAGACGCGCCAGGGGTCGCCCCAGTGCTTGGCGGAGAGCGCCATGCCCACGGCGGCCGAGATGCCCTGGCCGAGCGAGCCGGTGGACATGTCCACGCCCGGGGTGTCGTTCATGTTGGGGTGGCCCTGCAGGTGGGAGCCCACGTGGCGCAGCGTCGCCAGGTCCTCCTTGGGGAAGAAGCCGCGCTCGGCGAGGGCGGCGTAGAGCCCCGGCGCCGTGTGGCCCTTGGAGAGCACGAACCGGTCGCGACCGTCCCAGCGGGGCTCCTCGGGGCGCACGTTCATCTCCTCGAAGTAGAGGTACGCGAAGAGGTCCGCCGCCGAGAGCGACCCTCCGGGGTGGCCGGACTTGGCCGCGTGCGTGCCCACGATGATCCCCTTGCGGATCTCGCACGCAACGCGAGCCAGCTCGGTGTCTGTCATTGGGGTCTCCTCCGTTCTTCTCGTCCGTCGCTGCCTACTGGGCGGCGACGACCTTGGCCCAGTCGGCGTCGAAGCTGGCCATGCCCTGGTCGGTGAGCGGGTGCTTGAGGCACTTCTTGAGCGCGCCGAAGGGCACGGTGGCGATGTCGGCGCCCATGAGGGCG
>DXAB01000029.1 GCA_019117265.1 Candidatus Olsenella pullicola | reverse complement strand
AATGCCGTCTATTATGGGTAAAATTGGTGCTCTTGGTCGTGTCATGACAGTTTACCCTGTCACCTTTGTCATCAACGGCTCGTCGCCGTCACCTGTGCTGCCGTCGGGCCTAGTACACCATGCCCATGGCCTCGCGAACCTCGTCCAAGGTCGCAGCGGCGATCTCGCGTGCGCGGCGGTTGCCCTCGTGCAGGACGTCGGCCACGTAGCCCATGTCCTTGGCAATCTCCTCGCGGCGCTCGCGAATGGGGGCAAAGTAGCCGTTCACGGCCTCGGTCACCATGCGCTTGAGCTGGCCCGCGCCGCCCATGCCAATCTCCTCGGCGATCTCCCTCGGGTCGCGTCCCGTGCAGATGCCAGCGGTGGTGAGCAGGCCGGAGATCTCGGGACGGCTCTCAGGGTCAAAGGTGATCATGCGCTCGGAGTCGCTCTTGGACTTCTTGATGAGCTTGGCCGTCTCCTCCGCGGTCATGGAGATGGAGATCGCGTTGCCGTAGGACTTGCTCATCTTGCGGCCGTCGAGGCCGGGGAGCAGCGGCGTGGAGGTGAGAAGCCCCGTCACGTCCGGGAAGACCTGACCGTAGCGCTCGTTGAAGCGGCGGGCGATCTTCGAGGTGATCTCGATGTGGGGGAGCTGGTCGCGTCCAACGGGCACGATGTTTCCCTTGCAGAAGAGGATGTCGCAGGCCTGGTGAACGGGGTAGGTGAGCAGAAGCCCCGTGAGCGCGTGGCCGGAGGCCTCCTGCTCGGCCTTGACGGTGGGGTTGCGCTCCATCTCGGCCTCGGTGACGAGGCTGAGGAACGGCAGCATGAGCTGGTTGAGCTCGGGCACCGCGGAGTGCGTGAAGATCATCGTCCTAGCCGGGTCAAGCCCGCAGGCAAGGTAGTCGATGACCATGTTGTAGACGTTGTCCTTGATGTGCTCGGTGGTGTCGCGGTCGGTTATCACCTGGTAGTCCGCAATGATGACGTTGGTTCGCACGCCCATGTCCTGCAGGCGCACGCGGTCCACGAGCGTGCCAAAGTAGTGGCCAAGGTGCAGCCGTCCCGTCGGGCGGTCGCCGGTGAGCATCGTGTACTTCTCGGGGTGGACGAGAAGGTCGGCGTGGACCTCGTCGCTCCTGCGCTTTGCCGCCTCGTAGCTTCCCTCGTTGGGCATGGCGCCTCCTTGCCTATAGCTGCGCGAATGTCGCGCGATGTGCAACGGGCATTATGGTACGGCAAAAGGGGGCGCCCGTGGCTCGTGGAGGGGCAAAAGCCTGTTAGAATAAAGCAGTTAGCAATCGGAGAGGGGGAGCGTTGGCAAGCTCATATGGCACGGACGCCGACAAGAGCTCCCTCAGGAGCAACTTCCTCTCCGTCAGAGCTACCATCCCAACCGTGAATCGCGCCTCCTCCGACGCCGCCATCCGCTCGAGCCTGCTCGGGTTTGACATTTTTGCCGAGGCGAACCTCGTGCTCACGTATGTCTCCTTTGGCCCTGAGGTCGACACTCGCTCGCTCATCCAGGAGCTTCTCGAGGCTGGTCGCCGCGTGGCAGTCCCGCGCGTTAACCGGACCGAGCACATGATGGACTTCTGTGAGATTTCCTCGCTCGACGAGCTTGCGCCTGGCACTATGGGCATCCTTGAGCCCTCCGCCGAAGCACCTGCCCTCACCACGCTCGACATGGTTGGCTCGGTTTGCCTTGTTCCTGGCCTTGTCTTTGACGGGGCGGGTCACCGCGTGGGCTACGGCGGCGGTTACTATGACCGCTTCCTTGCCTTTTATCCTGGCGACAAGATCGGCATGGCGAGAACCACGATGCTCTCGTCAAACCCCTTGCCGGTCGGCGTGTACGACATCCCCGTTGATTTCATCGCCACCGTGAGCGGCATCTGGAACTGCCGCGGCCGCTAACCCAGGGGTCTCATGGAGGTGCGGGCGGGCATACGGGGCTGGTGGTTGCTCGTTGCATGCGTCTGGGCCGCGGTCCTTCTCGTCCTCATGCCATCGCTGCCTTTTGCCGTCTTTCTTGCCTCGGCGCTCATTCTCGTTGGCCGACTTCTCGGCGCCGCGGATCAGGTCTCCTCGGAGCGCTTTCGTCGCGCAATGGTTGTTGCGGGATGGATTGCCACGGTTGCGCTCGTCGGCTGTCGGATTGCTGGCGCGTGGTCCCTCACCGCGCCACCTTTGGTCTCGGGGGCTCTCTCTGCCGTGGCGCTTCTCGGCCTGATCTGTCTTGCGGTGGGCAATGGCGTTCCCGAGCGTCCGCTCTTCGCACTCTTTGGTGCCATCATCCTTGTCTGCGCGCCGCTTCTGTGTCCCTCGGGGCCCGTCGTGCTCGCGTGTCTTGTGCTCGAGATCGTTGGTTTTCTCGCCCTGCTTGCTGTCCGGCAGTTTTGTCGTGCCAAAGAAGTAGGCGCCGGGGACGTTGGGGCCGCCCTCGCCGCGCTTGCGGCACGGCCTCTCAGCGCGCGCGAGCTCGACGTGCTGACGAGGACCCTTCACGGCGAGGCACGGCCGCAGATCTCCGAGGCCCTGGGAATTGCCGAGTCAACTGTCGGCACTCTGCGCTCCCGGGGCTACAAGAAGTTCGGCGTAAGCTCAAAGGACGAGCTCGAGCGTCTTGTGGGAGCTGTGGATGGCTCGTCAGGCGAGAAGGACGTGGAAGTCGCGTGGAACCCGGCGAGAAGTGTTGCTGGGGTCCTGTGCGCGACTGCGCTTGGTGTGGCAGCACTGCTCTCGCTGGTTACTCCTCAGGGCGTCCCTGCCATTTTGGTCTGTGCGGGGGCGATGCTCTCATCGGTCTCCCTCGGCTGCTTCCTCCTCCTTCCGCTGGACACCGGTGGAGCACGCACGCTTGACACGTGGCTTGGCAAGATGCCGACTTGGGAGCACGGGCTCGTCGTGGCTGTGTGCGCCGCGCTTGTTCCCGTTCTCGTGGTGTCGTCGTGGGCTCGGTGCGTCGCTGGTCTGCTGATTCTTTTCCTTGCGCTTGTGTTCTTGGGGTCGAGCACGGCGCGCTCTGGTATTGAGGAGCCGCTTGCGAGACGAGTGGCGCGCCTTCTCGAGACCGGGGTGCAGGAGATTTCCTGTCGCGTTTCCGAGGTGTCCGGGATCATGGGGACCGGGCTCCTCATCTTCTCGCAGGGAGTTGCGGCGGGGCTGGCCCTTGGATGCCCCGGACCTCTTGATGGTGCGTGGCTGCTCGTGGTTCTTCTCGCCGTTTTGGATTTTGGGCGGGTCTTTGGAGCCGGCGAGGGTGTGGAGACGGGTGCCGAGGCGCTCGCAGTCGAGCTCCTGCGTGAACGTGGACTCAATGAGACGCAGGTCAAGGTGGCCCTCTGCATCGCGGACGGGCTGGGGGAGCGCGAGGTGTGCGAGCGTCTGCACCTCGCGCGCGGAACGGTCAAGTCGTACCGGAGCCTCGTCTACCGGACGTTTGGGGTTCACGGGGCCGCCGAGCTGCGCGAGGCGCTCAGGATGTCTTGGCGCTCCTCACGTGCCTGATCGCTAGGCCAACCAGATAGGAGATGAGCGAGACGCCCGACCCCACGAGGAGCATCATGAGGTCCGGGGCGTGGAGGTTGCCAGTCGCAAGCGTGTTGGCAAGGCTGAACGTCACGTAGGGAATCAGCATGTAGAGGACTCCGCTCGCGAGGATGCCAATCCAGGCAAACCTGCCGTAGATGTTGCGCAGTCCTGACACGAGGGATGTGCCTACGGTTGCGACGGGCATGAGGACGTAGAGCGAGAGAATCGTTGCTCCCATGAGGTCGACGGTGTCCGCGGTCCAGATTAGGGCAACGGAGGCCGCCGAGGCGCAAAGGTAGATAACGGGCAGGACGAGTTTGGTCGGGGGCTTCATGACATCCTCCTTCTATTGGGGATGCCCTTATCGTGCCCCCTTATGCGCACGCTGTCTGTCATCTCGTGGGATGGAGTTCATCGATGCGTGTGGACCCGCAAATAATTGCCAGATGATCGAGTGTCGCGAAGGAGCCCTACAGCCTCAGGTGCTCCGCCATGTCGAGCATGGCCTTGCGGTAGCCCTCCACGCCAAGGCCCATGATGGTCTCGAAGCAGGCGGCACGAATGTATGAGACCTGGCGGAACTCCTCGCGCTCCTCAACGTTTGAGATGTGGACCTCGATCATGGGGAGGCCCACCGCCTTGGCGGCGTCGAGAATGGCGATGGAGGTGTGGGTGTAGGCGCCGGGGTTGATGATGATGCCGGCGTAGGTGCCGTAGGCGTCCTGGATGGCATCGATGAGGTCGCCCTCGTGGTTGGACTGGAAGCAGGTGCAACCGGCAAAGCCGGCCTCCTGCGCGGCATCGTGGCAGATGCGCAGCATTGCCTGGTAGGAGTCGTGCCCGTAGATGTCCGGCTCGCGGATTCCGAGCATGTTGATGTTGGGGCCGTTGATCACGAGAACGCGCGCGCTCGTCTCCATGGGCGCGCCCTCGTCCTCCTCGGGCTCTCCCTCGTCGACGGCGGCCTCCTCGCCGGGGTCCTCCGTCTCCATGGTTCCGAGCATGCTCACGAGGTCCTCGACGGAGGTCTCCGACACGCCGGGGGCGAGGTCATCGAGGTCCTCCGCCTCGCTCTGGGCCCTTGCCGCGTCGCGCAGGGGGTTTGCGGTGATGTGGACGTGAAGCGGGGACGGACCGGCGCCGGAGACGCCATCGAAGATCTTCTCGTTGGCCTCAACGCCCGTGAGCTGTACGAGCGCCTCGTGAACAGCCTCAACCTTGCCGGGGCCAAAGACGACCTCGATGCCGTTCTCGCCGCGCTTGACAAAGCCGAGGACTCCGCGCGCCGCGGAGAGCTGCTCCGTGTCAACGAGGGAGGGGTTTTCGGTGAGAATTCTCAGGCGGGTCATGCAGATGTCATTTGAAGTAACGTTCTCCCTCCCGCCCACGGCGGCGAGGACTTCCTCTGCTATCTGGCGTCTGTCCACTTCGCGACCCTTCCCGTCGTCGAATCGCGAGCTGGAGCCCCGTCTCCACTCACCTCATGCCCGACTGTCCAACACTCGTGTCGACAGCACAGTATACGGACACCTCGGGCAGGTTGCCCCCACTCCGCCGAGCGGTGCCGCAGACGGTGGCCGCAACAACAAAACTGCACGATTTAGCCTATGAAAAGTCCGCGAACGGCCTCTGCGTCCCCCTCAGCGGAGCCCGTGCAGCGCACGATGTGGTCTGCCCACGCGCGGTAGAGCCCCATGCGCTCCTCGGCCAGGCGGGCAACCCCCTTGGCCTGAGAGACCGGTCGTCCCTCGGACGAGAGCTCCTCGAGCGGGCGGTCGAGAAAGACGACGAGCCCGTTCTGATGGAGGAGGTCATAGTTCTCGGGCCTGGTGACCACGCCGCCGCCGCAGGCGATGACGAGCCCCGAGCGCGCGCCGTAGCTTGCGGTGACCCTCGTCTCCGCCTCGCGAAACGCGTCCTCGCCATCCTCGCGGATGATTTGGGCCGCGCTGCGCCCGCACTCGAGCTCGAGGGCGTCGTCAAGGTCAACGAAGGGCCTGCCGAGGAGCCTCGCGAGCGCCCGCCCGCACGTGGACTTTCCCGCTCCCGGCATGCCGATGAGCGCCACGTTCTGGGTCTGCAGGCGTATCTCGCGCTCGATGGAGCCCACGAGCTCCTGGTCAAGGTCGCGCCCCTGGAAGAGCTCGCTCGCAAAGAGGGCCTGGCCCACCAGCATGGCAAGGCCGCTCTCCGAGGGAACGCCCAGGTGCTCGGCGGCAAGGCAGAGGCCGGTGCGGCTGGGGTTGTAGACCACGTCCAGAACGCCGAGAAGACCGTGGAACGAGGCGAGCGTCCCCTCGTCGAGCGGGGAGGCGGGGCAGTTGGGAAACATCCCCACCGGCGTCGTGTTGACGATGAGGACGGCATCCGAGCGACGCTCCGCAAGCCCCTCGTAGACCTCGCTGCCCGATCGCGACACCACCACGACTCTCGCGCCCGTCTCCTCAAGCGCGGCGCACACGGCGCGGCACGCCCCGCCGGACCCCAGGACGAGCACGGTGCGGTCGCGCAGCAGCTCGGACGGTGCGGCGCCGTGCTCGCGAAGGAAGAATCGCTCGAGCATGAGCGAGAACCCAAGAACGTCGGTGTTCTCGGCAAATATCGAGCCGTCCCGCCTTCTCACGAGGGTGTTGGCCACGCCGAGCACGTCCACGCGGCTCGAGCGCTCGTCGGCAAGCTCGGCGGCAAGGCGCTTGTGGGGGATGGTCACATTGAGCCCGCGCCACGAGCCGTGGAGGATAAGATCCTTTGCACCCCTCTCGTCAAGGTCGTGAAGCTCGTAGGGCACCGATCCCAGGCGAGCGTGGATCTGCGGCGACCAGCTGTGCCCGAGCGGGTGCCCCACAAGCCCAAACGGTGCGGCGGAGCCGTCCTGGAGCGCCATCTAGATCACCTCGGCATAGCTGCCAAGGTAGCGACACTCCTGGCAAAGGCTCCCGATGGTTGCCATGAGCGAGGAGAACTCGGGCGAGGCCACGGGGCACTCCACGTCGAAGTAGAACATGAACTCGAAGTCACGCTCCGGGATGGGGCGGCTCTCGAGCTTGAGTATGTTGATGTCGAGCGCGTAGAACTTTGCGAGCAGCTTGTAGAGGGCGCCCGGGCGGTGCGGCAGCACGATCATGAGCGAGGTGCGGTCCGCGCCGGGATAGACCTCAAGGTCCTTGGAGATGCAGGCGAAGCGCGTGTAGTTGTTGTCACGGTCCTGGACGTTTGCCGAGAGGACCGCGAGGCCGTAGAGGTCGGCGCAGGGTCGAGACGAGAGGGCGGCCACGTCCGCGCGCTCGGACTCCGCCACGCGCTTGGCGGCCACGGCGGTGTTCTCGCACACGTGCACGCGCACGTCGGGCAGGCCCGAGAGGAACTCGGCGCACTGGTTGATGGCCTGCTCGTGGCTGTAGATGTCGCGCACGTCGGAGAGCGCGGTGCCCGGCTTGGCAAGAAGGTTGTGCGAGACCTTCACGCGCGTGGTGCGCACGACGTAAAACGAGTGCTCCATCATGAGGTCGAACATCTGGTTGACCGAGCCCGCGGTGGAGTTCTCGAGCGGCAGCACGCCGTAGCGGGCAAGCCCCTGCTCCACGGTGCGGAAGACCCCGTCAAAGGTGGGGGAGTACGTGATGGTGGGGTGACGGAAGATCCTCTCGGCCGCAATCTGCGAGTAGGCGCCCTCGACGCCCTGGCAGCTCACGTGCGCCGAGGGCGGGAAGAGCTCGGGCGTGGCGGCGCGGGCGGCGTTGATGCGCCCGAGCGTGCGCTCATCCGAGGCATCGCCGAGAAGGGCGTGCTGGCGCGAGCGCGAGGCCTCCATGAGAAGCTCCATGAGCACCTGCGCGTACGTTTCAAGGTCCCTGGGCGCGGCCTCGGCCGCAGCGGCAACCTTCGCGCGCTCGCGCGAGGGGTCAAACACGCGCATGCCGTTCTCGCGCTTGTAGGCGGCGACCTCCTCCGCAACCTGCGCGCGCTCGGAGAAGAGCTCGAAGATCCTCCCGTCGATCAGGTCTATCCGCTGTCTCAGCTCGCTGAGCTCTGCCATGTCCTCTCCCTCTGTCGGATGTTCGTCAATGATACGTTACCGGACGCCCGACCCATGAGGTCCGGCGCGAGTTCCGCAGCTGAGCGTCCTTTGCGAGGCGAGGACTTTCTGAGCGCCGGACCTCA
>DXAB01000209.1 GCA_019117265.1 Candidatus Olsenella pullicola | reverse complement strand
CCGTCCAGGACCTTCTCGCCGCGATCGTAGGAGAAGGACACGTCCTCGAAGGTAACGTCGTGCCCGGCAGGCTCGTACGTCTCGCCGCCCTGCGCGAGCGGCTCCTCGTAGAAGCCCTTCATGCGCGCCGCAGCGGTCTTGGCCGAGAAGAGCTCGGCGATGAGCATGAGGCACTGGTCGAAGGGCGCGTAGATGCGGCTCACCACCACAAGGAAGGCGAAGAGCGTCATGAACGTGCAGGAGCCCTCCAGGATGAGTGCCGCGCCCACGAGCACCGTGGTGGCGAGGCCCAGGCGCAGCACGATCTGGGCGCCGTTGACGGCGATGCCGCAGGCGATCTCCGAGCGGGTGGCCTGGCGCTCCGCGGCGTCCACGTCGGCATGGATGTGCTCGAGGTAGCGCTCCTCCTGGTTGGTCGCGCGAACCTCGCGCACGCACTCGAGCGCCTCCTGGATGTCCTCCGAGGTGGCAAGGCCGCGCATGCGCGTGGCCTCCATCATGGGCTGGAGGGCGCGCCGCGCGCCGAAGAGGATAGCGAGCCCCACCGGGCAGCTCCAGAGCGACGCGAGCGCGAGCCGCCAGTCAAAGGAGAACAGGCAGACGGCCGCCACGGCGAGCGTAATGTAGGCGCCATAGAGCTCGGGCAGCACGTGGCTGTAGGCGTGCTCAGTGGTCTTGACGTCGGTCATGAGGGTCTCGGTGAGGTCGGCCAGGTCGCGACGTCCGAAGAAGCCCAAGGGCAGCTTGCGCAGGCGTTCGGCGAGGTTGATGCGCTGCCGGCCGCTCTCCTTGTAGATGACGCCGTACTGGTAGTAGTAGGCCCAGTACTCCGCCACGAAGAGCGCGACGGCAAAGGCGACGAGGCCAGCTGCGTACGGGAGGAGGTCCGGCAGCGGCGCGCCCTCGGTGAGGTGCGCCACGAGCTCGCTCATGAGAAGGTAGAGGGCGCCTACACCGCCAAAGACCACGAGGTTTGCCGCTGCAGTCCACACGGCGCCGAGCTTAACGTTGCGCATGCCCTCGTCGGTGAGGGCGTACTTCTCCTGGATGCTCATCTATTCCACCTCCGCGGCGCTCGTGATGCGCCAGCTCACGGACTTCTCGTAGTCGGCCCACATGCGGGCGTAGATGCCGCCCGCTGCCAGCAGCTCGCCATGCGTGCCCTGCTCGACCACTCGCCCGGCGTCGAGCACCACGATCTTGTCGGCGTTCCGCACTGTGGAGAGGCGGTGCGCGATCATGAGGACGGTGCGCGGCGAGCCGTCGCGCCCGCGGGCGAGGCGCTTGAAGGCCGCCTGGATCTTGACCTCGTTCTCGGGGTCGGCGAAGGCCGTCGCCTCGTCGAGCACCACCACCGGAGCATCCTTCAGAATCGCGCGGGCGATCATGAGGCGCTGCACCTCGCCGCCGGAGAGGTGGGTGCCACCCGTCCCCACGAGCGTGTCGGCGCCTTGGGGCAGCTTCTCCAGGATGTCCGCGCACTGGGCGGCCTCAAGTGCGGCGAGCGCCTCCTCGCGGGTGGCCTCGGGGCGCGCGGCGCGCACGTTCTCCAGGATCGTCTGGCGGAAGGGCCGGTTGGCCTGGAAGACAAAGGCAACGCGGTCCATGAGGTCGTGCGGGTCCATCTCGCGCACGTCCACGCTACCGAGCGTCACGCGTCCGGCGTCCACATCCCAGAAGCGAGGCACGAGGCTCGCCGCCGTGGTCTTGCCGCCGCCGGAGGGGCCCACGAGCGCTACCGTCGCGCCGGCCGGTACCTCAAAGCTCACGTGGTCAAGCGCCGGAGCGTCCGCGCCCTCGTAGGTAAAGCTCACGTCCTCGAAGCGGATGGCATTGCCCGCGGGCGTGCGAGGTGCGGCGGGGGCGGAGATCACGGGCGCAGCCAGCACCTCCTCGACGCGCGAGACCGCGTCCGCGGCGGACTGGAACGCCTCGGACATGAACATCACTCGCGTCATGGCGGTGGGGATCACGGCCGAGAAGATCGCGTAGAACGCAAAGTTGGCCAGGAAGCGCGCGAAGTCTTCCTCGCCGGGCACAATGAGGATTGCCGCCGGCACGAGGAAGATCGCGACGCCGTTGATGATGGTGAGCGAGAGCGACTGCGGCGTCTGGCACCACTTTACGGCGTAGTCCTGCGCGAGCCGCGTGAACTGCTTGATGGCGTCATGGAACGCGCGGAAGCTGTAGACCGTCTGCTGGAACACCTTGACCACAGGGATGCCGCGCACGTACTCGGTGCCGGTCTTGTTCATCTTGACGAGCGACTCCATGTAGCGCGTCATGAAGTCCATGCCGCGCCCGCCCATCATCTTCATCAGGCAGAGAATGGAGATGACGACCGCAACGAGGCACGCGAGACCGAGTCGCCAGTCAAAGACGAAGAACAGCACCAGCATGCCGATGATCATGGCGATGCTGCCTGCGGTGTCAGGGAGCTTATGGGCGAGAAGCCCCTCGGTCTCGGCGGCGCAGCCGTCCACGACGCGGCGAAGCGCGCCGCTCGCGTGCGCGTCGAAGTAGCCGAGACTCGCGTGCATGAGGTGGTCCGTGGTGCGCTTGCGCATGTTGGACGCACAGCGGAAGGCCGCGAGGTGCGTGCACATGAGGCCGGCGAAGTAGATGAGGATACTCGCGGCGGCAAGGCCGAACGCCCACCAGCCGTATGCGGCGATGCCAGTGGCCGCGCCCCAGTCGGGGGCCACGGCGATGAGGTCACGCGCCACGAGCCAGACGCAGACGTACGGGCCAAAGCTCACAAGCATAGAGACGGCCGAGAGCGCGCAGCCCAGGTACGTGAGCGCACGGCGCGGGCCGGCAAAGGCGAGCAGACGGCCAACAGCACCCTTGCCGCGGGCGTCGCTCGCCTTGGTTGCTTGCGATTCAGACATCGAAACCTCCTGCCTGTGGAGACCTTGATAGACGTTCCGTCGCACCGTATCATGGGATTCGATACTTGTTAGCTTTGGCTAACAAACATGGGACGATTCCTCAAGGGAGATGGACGAACCCTCAAGATGACGGGCATGGGTGACATTCCCCGCGAGCTCGTCGCGCTCTTCGAGCCGCAGGTCGAGCAGCTCGGCGTGCGCCTCGAGCGCCGGGGCGGCATCTGGGTGGGGGAGGCGCGCGGCTCCGTGGCGACAGGCTCGATGTGGCTTTGTTCGCCGGTGCCGCACTGTCTCGTGCTCTGCCATGACGTCACCCCGCTCGAGGACATGCCGCTCTTCGAGGGGTC
>DXAB01000208.1 GCA_019117265.1 Candidatus Olsenella pullicola | reverse complement strand
AGGGTATCGGCGTCGACGGTCTCACCGTCGGCGAACAGCGCCTCGAGACGGGCGACGTTCACCGGAGCGTACTCGACGCGGTTGTGGTTGATGAAGCCGGGGAGCTTGGGGAGGCGCATCGCGAGCGGCTGCTGGCCACCCTCGAAGCCCTTGCCCTTGCCGCCGCCGGAGCGGGAAAGCTGACCCTTGGTGCCGCGACCGGCGGTGGTGCCGTGACCGGACGAGTTGCCGCGGCCGATGCGCTTGCGGTTCTTGCGCGAGCCCTCAGCGGGACGCAGATCGTTGAGCTGCATGAGTGACTCCTAGTTCTCTTCCACGACAACAAGGTGCTTGACCTTGAAGATCATTCCACGAATGCTCGGGTTGTCCGGCTGCTCGACGACGTCGCCGATCTTGCGGAGGCCGAGGGCGCGGCAGGTAGCGGTCTGGTCCTTCTTGACGGACGCGACGGCGCTGCGCACGAGCTTGATCTTGAGGGACTGAGCCATGACTAGTTCTCCTTCCCGACGAACATCTCGCCCACGGTGAGGCCGCGGCGCTCGGCGGTCTCGGCGGGGCTGGAGAGCTCCTTCAGGCCCTCGGCGGCAGCCTTGATGATGTTCATCGCGTTACTGGTGCCGAGAGACTTGGAGAGCACGTTGGTGATGCCGGCGAGCTCGAAGAGCGGGCGGACGGGGCCGCCGGCGATGACGCCGGTACCCTCGATGGCCGGCTTGATGAGCACGTGGCCGGCACCGTAGTGGCCCTCGACGGCGTGGGGAATGGTACCAGCCTCGGTGACGGGCACGTGGAACATGTTCTTCTTGGCGTCCTCGACACCCTTGGAAATGGCCATGGGCACCTCGGCGGACTTGCCCATGCCGAGGCCAACGTTGCCCTTGCCGTCACCGACGGCAACGAGGGCGACGAGGGACATGCGACGACCGCCCTTGACGGTCTTGGAGACACGGTGGATGAAGACGACGCGCTCCTGAAGATCCGTGTCCTGCTGGCGCTTACGATCTCGTGCCATTGAATCCTCCTAGAACTTCAGGCCCGCGTTGCGGGCACCGTCTGCCAGAGCCTTGACACGGCCGTGATAGATGCGACCACCGCGGTCGAAGGTGACCATGGTGACGCCCTTCTCGACGGCACGCTTGCCCACGAGCTCGCCAACGAACTCTGCGGCCTCCTTGTTGGAGCCGATCTTGCCGGTGGCACGAAACTCCGGGTCAAGGGTCGAGGCGGAGCAGATCGTCTTGCCGTCTGCGTCGTCGATGACCTGAGCGTAGATGTTTGCGTTGGTGCGGTGCACGCTGAGGCGCGGGCGCTCAGCGGTGCCGAAGATCTTGGCACGGACGCGGCGCTCGCGGCGCTTGAGACCGGCCTTCTTCGCCTGCTGCTTGTTCATTCCTTCTCCTTAGACGTGCCACCACCTGACGGGGTGATGGTCTTTGTACGGCCCTGATGCTACTTGGCGGCCTTTCCGAGCTTCCTGCGGATGTGCTCGCCCTCGTAGTGAATGCCCTTGCCCTTGTACGGCTCGGGCGGGCGCTTCATGCGAATCTCAGCAGCGACCTGGCCGACCTGCTCCTTGGAGATGCCCTTGACGGTGATGTGGGTGTTGTCGGGCACCTCGAAGGTGATGTTCTCGGGGCAGACGTAGATCACGGGGTGAGAGTAGCCCAGGGAGAGGTCAAGGTCCTTGCCCTTGAGCGTGGCGCGGTAGCCGACGCCCGTGAGCTCGAGCTTCTTCTCAAAGCCGTCGGACACGCCGATGACCATGTTGTGAAGGAGCGTGCGGGTGAGGCCCTGCTGGGCGTTGGACGCGGTGGACTCGTCAACGCGGATGACGTGGAGCTCCTGGCCCTCCTCCTCGATCTTCACCAGATCGGAGAAGGTGCGGGTGAGCTCGCCCTTGGCGCCCTTGACGGTGACGGTGGTGCCATTGACTGTCACAGTGACTCCGGCCGGAACCTGGACAGGCTGCTTACCAATACGAGACACGGTTGTCTCCTTTCATTCCTGCCGAGAGTTACCAGACGTAGGCGATGACCTCGCCGCCGACGCCGAGCTTGCGGGCGTCGCGGTCGCACATCATGCCCTTGGAGGTGGAGATGACTGCGGTGCCGAGGCCGCCAAGGACGCGCGGGAGCTTGTCGGCGGTGGCGTAGATACGCAGACCCGGCTTGGAGATGCGGCGGATGCCACGGATGACCTTGGCGTGGCGCGCGCCGTACTTGAGGGTGATGTGGAGGGTCTTCTGCGGGGTCGTGTCCTCGACCTCGTAGCCGGCGATGTATCCCTCCTCGCAGATGACGCGAGCAACCTCAACGAGCACCTTGGTCGAGGGCATGGAGACCTCGGCCTTGTTGGCAGCGTTGGCGTTGCGAATGCGCGTCAGCATGTCAGAAATGGGATCAGTAATCTTCATGGATCCTTCTCCTTCGGTAATGATGAACCTGCGCGTTCGGTTCGTCCGCACCCTTAGCGCGGACGCCTGGACGCGAGAGCCGCGAGCGTCCTACCAGCTGGCCTTGCGGACGCCCGGAAGCTCGCCCTTGCTCGCAAGCTCGCGGAAGCAGACGCGGCAGAGGCCGAACTTGCGATAGACGGAGTGGGGACGCCCACAACGCTGGCAGCGCTTCTGCGCACGCGTCGAAAACTTCGGCTCGCGCTGAGCCTTGACGATCATCGATGTCTTAGCCACAAATCCTCCTTCAGTGCACTCTGGCCCCTCCGGCCGCGCCGGAGGGCCGATTGATATTTGACCTACTCAGCCTTGAACGGGAAGTGGAAGGCCTTGAGAAGCGCCTTGCCCTCCTCGTCGGTCTGAGCGGTGGTCACGATGGTGATGTCCATGCCGCGGGTGTGGTCGACCTTGTCGAAGTCGATCTCCGGGAAGATGAGCTGCTCGGTGACGCCCATGGAGAAGTTGCCACGGCCGTCGAAGCTCTTCGGGGAGATTCCGCGGAAGTCGCGGATGCGCGGAATGGCGATGGCGATGAGGCGGTCGAGGAACTCCCACATGCGATCGCCGCGCAGGGTCACCTTTGCGCCAATGGGCATACCGGCGCGCAGGTGGAAGGTAGCGATGGACTTGCGGGCGTGGGTCACGAGGGGCTGCTGGCCAGTGATGGCGCGAAGGTCGGCAACGGCGCCGTCGATGGCCTTGGCGTCCGTGGCGGCCTCGCCGACGCCCATGTTCACGACGATCTTCTCGATCTTGGGAATCTGGTGAACGTTCTTGTAGCCAAACTGCTTCTGGAGCTCGTCACGAACGGTGGCGAAATACTGCTCTTTGAGACGCGGGACGTACTTGTCTGCCATGGTCACTCCTTAACTCTTGGGGTTCTCAGCACGGGGTTTCCAACCTCGTACCTCCCTGCCTTGGCGGGGCCGGGAGCCTTGTCATACGCCCGAGACAGAACTCTCCCTACCTACAGACGCAAGGAAACATGTTATGCCTTCGTCCACAGAAATTCCAGTTGATTTCTCACATCGCGGGATGTCCACATTCCGCACGCTCTGTCCAGTCCCTCCGAGCACAGATCAGGGCGGTGACAAGAGGAGCTCGGCCGAGCGACACGCAAGAAACCTCCCGGATTTCCGGAGAGAAGTTTCGCGAAGCGCACTTCTCGTAGGAAATCCGGGAGGTTCCCGAAAGGTCTCTAGGGCCGAGCTCTTAGAACTCGGCGCCGCACTTCTTGCAGACGCGGACCTTCTTGCCCTCGGCGTTCACGGCGTGGCCCATGCGAGAGGGCTTGCCGCACTTGGGGCACACCACCATGACGTTGGAGGCGTCGATGGCGGCCTCCTTCTCGATGATGCCGCCCTGCTGGTTCTGGGCGTTGGGGCGCGTGGCCTTCTTGACGATGGCGACGCCCTCGACGATGACCTTGCCCTCGGAGGGCTTGGCAACGAGGACGGTGCCCTCCTTGCCCTTGTCCTTACCGGAGAGGACGACGACCTTGTCGCCCTTCTTCACATGCATCTTAGCCATTCGCATCTCACTCCCTAGAGCGTCTCAGGCGCGAGCGAGACGATCTTCATGTACTTGTGGTCGCGGAGCTCACGAGCAACGGGCCCGAAGATACGGGTGCCCTTGGGCTCGCCCTCCTTGTCGACCAGCACGCAGGCGTTCTGGTCGAACTTGATGTAGCTGCCGTCCTTGCGACGGGTCTCCTTGGTGGTGCGCACGATGACGCAGCGAACGATGTCGCCCTTCTTCACCGAGCTGCCGGGCGTGGCCTCCTGAACGGCGCCGATGATGACGTCGGCCAGGCCGGCGTAGCGACGCTTGGAGCCACCGAGGACCTTGACGCACTTCACGCGTCGGGCGCCGCTGTTGTCAGCGACGTTGAGCATGGTCTCCATCTGAATCATTGGTGTTCCTCCGAACGTG
>DXAB01000207.1 GCA_019117265.1 Candidatus Olsenella pullicola | reverse complement strand
ACCTCAACCTTGGCAAGGTTGCGCGCTACCAACTGCGCTAAGCCCGCAAAAGCAAGGGATACTATACGGGGCGAGCGCGCCGCGCGCAAGCGAGAACCCCAAGAGACGTGAAGAAACTGTGAAGCCCCACGAAGCAGCCTATGCAAGGACGGACGAGCCGGGGGCGTCGAGCGAGCCCGAAGCATCGAAGAGCTTCACGAGCCTGACCACGGTGCCCTCCCCCGTGCTCTTCTGCTCGATGCTCACCGAGTCCGCCAGGAGGCGCATCAGGCGAATCCCCCGCCCGCGCTCCGCGTCGGCCGCAACCTCGGGCGCCTCCTCGTCAGCCCCCAGCGAGAAGCCCGCCCCGCAGTCCGCCACGTCAACGATCGCACGGTCGGGATAGGCGGCAACCGTGACGAGGACCCCTCCCCCGCACGTGTGGTCCACGGCGTTGCCGAGCGCCTCTCCCGAGGCGAGCGTCATGTCAAACACGCCATCCGGCGAGAAGGGCAGCGATGAAAGCAGCCCCCCAAGACGCTCGCGGGCGTCCGCAAGGGCGCCCTCGTCCACGCGAAACGTCGTGCGCCAGCTGGGGAGCACGGACGGGTCGAGCTCCGCCACGCGTCGCCGGTCGCCGGAGCGGGAGACCGGCATGTAGTCGAGCATCCTCATGCGCCTGAGCGCGCGATAGACCTGAGGGGACACGTTGACGAGGGAGATGAGGCCGCCCTCGCGCCTCATGCGCCTGAGCTCGGTGAGAATGAGCCCCATGCCCGCGGAGTCAACGTGCGAGACGCCCTCCATGTTCACGAGGATACGACGACACCCGCTCTCCAGGAGCCGATCGATGCGCGCGCGAACGCCGGGGACGGTCGTCACGTCAAGGTCTCCGACCACGGAGAAGAGCGCTATGTTCACCTTGGCAGCCATGCTGGACTTATTCCCCAAACCGCCGCGCTTCAACGCAGGGCACAACGGCCGGCGGCCACCGGAGGCGCGAGCCTTCTCGGGTGTCAGCCTAGCCCGTCGAAGCGCAGGGCAACGATGGCGACGTCATCCTCGAGGTTGTGTCCGGTAAAGGCGTCGAGCGTTCCCAGAAGGCGCTCCACAAAGCCCTCGAAGGGCTTGTCGCCCGCGGACTCGCGCATGACCATGTCGCGCAGGCTCTCCTCGCCGAAGAAGGCCCCTGAGGGGTCGCGCGCCTCCGTCGTGCCGTCGGTGTAGAGCAGCAGCACGTCACCGCGCTCAAGATGGACGAGGCCGTCCCGGTAGGAAATGTCATGGAAGGCGCCCACCACGCCCGACTGCACGTCAAGGATGGAGATCTCGTTCGCGCCGGGGCTCATGAGCAGCGCCGGCGGATGACCCGCCGAGCAGTACGTGAGCGTCTCTGCCTCAAGGTCGACGATGCCCACGAAGAGCGTCGCAAAGGTCTCGAGCCGCGAGAAGCCCAGGAGAAAGTCGTTGAGCGAGCGCACCATGCGCGCGGGGGCCAGCCCCTCCCAGGAGTAGGCTCCGAGCGCCGTCTTGACCGCGGCAGAGACCGAGGCCGCCTCGACGCCCTTGCCCGAGACGTCGCCCATGATGACGCATGCGCGCCTGTCGGGCAGACGGATGAGGTCATAGAAGTCCCCGCCCACGGAGGCCGCCTTGGTGGCGGAGGAGTATACGGCCTGCGCGGTGATGCCCTCTACGTGCTGGAGCTCGTTTCTCATCCCCGTCTGGAGCGCCTGGGAGATGCGCTTGTCCTGCTCGCGCGCCACCGCGCCCAGCACGATGTCACGGATGTCCTCGGCAAGGCCTACCAGAAACTCAAGCTCCAGGTCATCAAAGGGCTCCGCCCCATCCGGGCGCAGCAGCATCGCACAGCGCCGCTCGCCCGCAAGCACGCCAAGGTCCACGAGCGCCCCAAGGCACGGCTCGCCCTTGTCGCGCAGAAGCGAGAAGAGCTCGGAGTCCGGAACGATGGGCACCACGGCAATGCCGGAGCGCTCGAGGGTGCCGGGGACGCCCCGGAGGCTCACGGGGAGCTCGCTCGGACCGGTGAGCGGAAGGTCGGCGAGAATGACTGGGGGCTGCTCCCTCACGCGCATGCGGACGACGCCCGCGTCGAGCTCGTCGCTCACCTCGGCGAGAATCGCATAGAACCGCTCGACTGCGGCGCCCTTGTCGTCAATCTCGCCCGAGCCCATGTTGAGCAGCTCCTCTCGGAGCTCCGTTGCCAGCGACGCGAGGCGGTCCGCGCGGCGGTCGCGCAGCGTGGTGAACGCGGCGGCAAGCTGCACCGAGAGATAGTGGGCAACAGAGTCGAGCAGCCGCGCGTCATCCTTGAGCAGCGGATGCATCCTGCGCCAGCCAACCTCGATGATCGAGATGATGTGCCCGCCAAACCACACGGGGACGGCGATGAAGCTCGTGAACGGCGGGAGCATCCCCACGCGCATGCGAAGCACCTCGTGAGTATCCTCGTCAACGACCTCGCGCGTGGTGAGCCGACCCTGCCTGAGGTCGTCCCCCGAGGGGGCGCAGACGCGCAGGCGCACCGCCTTGCCCTCGCGTACGGCCAGGCGCTCAACGCTGCGCCCAAAAGGCATGAAGCGCGCGATCTTCTCGCCCGCAAGGCCGCTCGAGAGGCCCCTCAGGTGAAAGCCGTCGGACTCGGCGAGGTAGACGATGGTGCCGTCCGCGTCCATGGTCTCCGTGAGCTCCTCGAGCAGGCGCTCAAAGAGTGTCCCGAGGTCGCTGGAGTCTATGGTGTCGAGCACGATCTTGAGCGTGCCGGAAAGACGATGGTTGGCGCGCCTCAAGTCCTCGAGGTCGCGGGAGCGCTCGCGATCGAGGCGGCTCTCGTGCTCGGCAGCAAGGGCAACGAGAAGATAGGTCTCGCCCGGTGCGTTGACGGCGTCGCAGCGCACCCGAACAGAGCGGCGACGCCCACCCGCACAGAGACAGGTGACGAGCGCCATGGAGCCATCAACGGGAAACGGGAGGTCGGACACGTCAAAGACAGCAAGGTCGTCAACGTCATCCCCTGCCGGGAAGAGCGCTCGCACGTCCGAGCCAACAAGGTCATCTCCAACAGCAAAGAGCTGGGTTGCCTCGTCATTGGAGAGAAGGATGCGCCCGAGCCCGTCAAAAACGAGCACGGCCTCCGCGGTGAGCTGCAAAAGACGGGAGAGCGTGCCGACAAGGCTCCCCTCGCCGATGCCCTCGACGCGCCGAGTGCTGAGTCCCGCCTTGGCCATGTGTGCCCCCTTGCCCGATAACACGACCAGCCTACCACGAGCTCCGGACAACCATCGGCATAAAGAAGCGGGCCTCCCAAATTGGGAGGCCCGCTGACACCTCGTGGTGTCGGAGGCGGGACTTGAACCCGCACGACCTTTTAGTCAGTCACTAGCACCTCAAGCTAGCGCGTCTGCCAATTCCGCCACTCCGACATGCACTGCGCTTTCGCGCAAGGAGTAGTATGCACTACTCGGCAAAGCGATGCAAGCCCCATTTTTGACTTTTTTCGAGCGGCGGGGCGGGCTGGTGACTGAGGCGGCGGGGCGGGCTGGTGACGGAGGTGATGACAAGGGTGACAGGGTAGATTGTCATCATGAGAATCATGATGACAAT
>DXAB01000001.1 GCA_019117265.1 Candidatus Olsenella pullicola | reverse complement strand
GCCATCGAGCTCTGGCACGAGCAGGGCGTCCCCTACGACCACATCTCCCGCCTCGGCGAGAAGGACAACTTCTGGGCGGCCGGCCCCACCGGCCCCTGCGGCCCGTGCTCCGAGATCTACTTTGACCAGGGTGAGGAGTTTGGCTGCGGCGGCCCCAACTGCGGCCCCGGCTGCGACGACTGCGACCGCTTCCTCGAGTTCTGGAACCTCGTCTTCACGCAGTACGACCGCCAGGAGGACGGCTCGCTTCCCGAGCTTCCGCACCGCAACATCGACACCGGCATGGGCCTCGAGCGCATTGCGGCCATCATGCAGCACAAGTCCACCAACTATGACGGCGACCTGCTCCAGGGCCTCATCGGCGTGGGCGAGCGCCTCTCGGGCAAGACCTACGGCGAGGACGCCGCGCGCGACCGCAGCCTGCGCATCGTGGCCGACCACGCCCGCGCCGTCACCTTCATGATCTCCGACGGCATCCTTCCCAGCAACGAGGGCCGCGGCTACGTCCTGCGCCGCCTGCTGCGCCGCGCCGTCTACCACGGCCGCCTCATGGGCATCGAGGGCGCGTTCCTCTGCGCCTACGTGGAGAAGATCTGCGAGCTCATGGGCGATACCTACCCGGCCCTCGTGGAGAACCGCGCCCTTGTGGAGGGCATCGTGCGCGCCGAGGAGGAGCGCTTTGGCGCCACGCTCGACGCCGGCGAGCAGAGCCTCGCCTCCGAGCTCGAGGGCCTGGGGGAGGGCGCCACGCTCTCCGGTGAGGTTGCCTTCAAGCTGCACGACACCTACGGCTTCCCCATCGACCTCACGCGTGAGATCTGCGAGGGCCGCGGCGTGACCGTCGACATGGACGCCTTCGACGCCTGCATGACCGAGCAGCGCGAGCGTGCCCGCGCCTCCGCCAACCGCGACGCCTGGGGCACCTTCAACGACGTCTGGACCGCGCTCTCCGACCGCCTGGCGGCCACGGAGTTTGTCGGCTACGACAAGGACGCCGCCGCCGCGCGCGTGCTCGCCATCGTGGCAGACGGCGCCGAGGTCGAGCGTGCCGAGAGGGGCGCCGAGGTCGAGGTGGTCCTCGACGTGACCCCGTTCTACGCCGAGATGGGCGGCCAGGTGGGCGACACCGGCACCATCTCCTGCGACGGTGCCACGCTGCGCGTGCGCGACACCAAGGTCCGCGGCGGGCTCTACGCCCACGCGGCCACCGTCGAGGAGGGCACGCTCGCCGTGGGCGCCGAGGTCACGGCCGCCATTGACGCCGGGCGCCGCGAGCTCATCCGCCGCAACCACACCGCCACGCACCTGCTCGACGCCGCGCTCAAGAAGGTCCTGGGTGAGCACGTCTCCCAGGCCGGATCGCTCGTGGCCCCCGACCGCCTGCGCTTTGACTTCACGCACTTCGAGGCCCTGACGGCAGACGAGCTCGCGCGCGTGGAGGGCATGGTCAACGCGGAGATCTTTGCCGGCGAGCCCATCGTCACCCGCGTCATGGGCATCGAGGAGGCCAAGGCCTCCGGCGCCGTCGCCCTCTTCGGCGAGAAGTACGGCGACGTGGTTCGCGTGGTCTCCACCGGCGAGTCCGAGGAGCCCTTCTCCCGTGAGCTCTGCGGCGGCACGCATGCGCGCAACACCGCCGACCTGGGCCTCTTCAAGATCGTCTCCGAAGGTTCCGTCGGCTCCAACGCCCGCCGCATCGAGGCCGTGACCTCGATGGGCGCCATCGAGTACGTGGACGAGCGCCTGCTCGCCCTCGACGAGGTGGCCCGCGAGCTCAAGTGCCGCCCGGACGCCGTCGCCGAGCGCGTTGCGTCCCTCGAGCAGGAGCTGCGCGAGACGCGCAAGGCCCTCGAGGCCGCGACGACCGGTGCCGGTGCCGGCAAGGTGGCCGACGCCTTCAAGGGCGCCGTCGAGCTCGACGGCTACAAGGTCGTTATCGCGCGCCTGGACGGGCTTACCGGCAAGGAGATGCGCTCCGCCTGGGACGGCATCCGCGACGCCGCCGGCGGCGAGCCCGTGGCCTGCGTGATCGCCTCCGCCACGCCCGACGGCAAGGTGGCCCTTCTTGCCGGTGGCACGGACGGTGCCGTGGACAAGGGCTTCTCGGCAGGATCGATCATCAAGGACATCGCCGCGCTCGTGGGCGGCCGCGGCGGCGGCAGGCCCGCGATGGCCCAGGCGGGAGGCTCGGACGCCTCCGGCATCGATGCCGCCCTCGACGCCGCGCGCGCCGCGCTCGGAATCTAGTGCGCGTTCTGGCCCTTGACATCGGCGATGTTCGCGTGGGCATCGCGGTGAGCGACCCGGATGCCCGCGTGGCCTCGCCGGTCTGCGTCCTGCCCGCGCAGGAGGTTCTCGCCCATGCGAGCACCTTCCGGCGCGTGATCGAGGACTGGGAGCCCGATCTTCTCGTCTGCGGCCTGCCCCGCACGTTGGCGGGGGAGGAGGGCCCCCAGGCGGCTCGTATCAAGGAACAGGCCTTAACAATTGGTAAATCCTGCGGACTTCCGCTGGAATTTGCCGACGAGCGCCTCTCCTCGGCGGAGGCCAAGCGTATCCTGAGGGAGCAGGGGCTTTCGGAGCGCTCCATGCGCGGCAAGGTCGACATGGTCGCAGCGTCCCTGTTTCTGCAGTCCTGGCTTGACGCCAGACATACCTGAGAGGGCATGATGGCTACTTTCAACGGCAAGGCACCCAAGCACGGTGGCTCTCACTTTGGGACCGCGAAAAACGGCAGCTCACGTGAGGCTCCCGCGTCCAGCACGGGCGCGATGGCACCGCGCTCCGCCCTCTCGGGCGGCACCGTCTCTCACCGCACCGCCGCGGCGACCAAGCGCGCCGGTGCCGGCAAGGTGAGGCGTGCAAGCGGCACCGGCGGCGGTGGGCGCGTCGCAGCGCTCGTGGGCGTCCTTCTCGCCTGCGCCGTTGTGGCGGGCCTCGTGTTTCTCGTTGTCATCCCCTCGCTCAACGCGCCGCAGCAGGACGAGGAGACCCAGACCGTCGTTCCTGGCAACCAGGTGACCATCACCATTCCCGAGGGCTCTGCGGCCGGCGACGTGGCGCAGATTCTCTATGACAACGGCATCATCGCCAGCAAGAGCGAGTTTCTCTCCCAGGCGCGCCGCACGGAGTCGGAGTCCTCGATCAAGAGCGGCGCCTACAGCATCACGACGGGCTCCGACCTGGCGGACATCGTGACCCTCCTCACGACGGGCCCCAACGTCAAGACCGCTCAGATCACCATCCCGGAGGGCTACACCATCTCGCAGATCGCGAGCGCGGTGGAGCAGTCGCTCGGCGTCTCCGCGGCGGACTTCACCGCCCAGGCCAAGGCGTCCAACTACGTGTCCGAGTTCGCGTTTCTCTCCGACGTGACCAACGACTCGCTCGAGGGCTACCTCTTCCCCAAGACCTATGACTTCTCCTCCGAGGCCGAGGTCACGGCGGACACCGTCATCCGCGCCATGCTCTCCCAGTACCAGACCGAGGTCTCCAGCATCGACTTCACTGCCGCCTGCGCGCAGATCCAGGAGCGCTACGGCGTCACGGTGAACGAGGACGACATCATCACCATGGCCTCGATCATCGAGCGCGAGGCGGGCGGGGACGAGCACCGCGGCGACGTTGCCTCCGTGTTCTACAACCGTCTCCAGGCGGGCATGATGCTCCAGAGCGACGCCACGCTGGTCTACTCGCTCGGCCGCGACGTCACGGCGGAAGACCTCACGATGGATGACCCGTACAACACCTACACCAACTACGGACTCACGCCCACGCCGATCTGCTCGCCGGGCCTTGCCTCCATCCAGGCGGCGGCCTATCCCAATGACACCGGCTATTACTACTTCTTCCTGAGTGGTGACTACGCTGCCTTCTCGGAGACGCTCGATGAGCACAACCTCGCAATCGCAAACCGTCCGCAGTAGGGCGCGCCGCGGTCCGTTTGGGGCAACGCGCTATGTGGCGTCGCTCCCGCTGGTGGACATCGACTGGCTGGTGGGCGAGGGCGTGCGGCTCGTGCTGCTCGACCGCGACAACACCTGCGTGCCGCGCGACGCCGCCCAGGCGCCCGCCGAGGTCCTTGACTGGCTCGAGCGCGCGCGGGCGGCGGGCCTCTCGCTCTGGCTCGTCTCGAACAACTTCCACTCAAGCCAGGTGGGTCGCACGGCCCGTGAGCTGGGCGTGAGCGTGGTCGACCACGCGATGAAGCCGGCGCCGTTCGCGCTGCGCCGCGCTATGCGCCGCGCGGGCGTGGGCCCCGAGGCAACGGTGATGATCGGCGACCAGGTCTTTACGGACGTGGTCGCTGGCAACCTCGCCGGCGTGCGGACGGTGCTCGTGCGGCCCCAGTCGCGTAGCGACCTCTGGTACACGCATGTCTTTCGTGTCTTTGAGCGCCTGGCCCTTCTCGGCATCTCCTTTGACGGCGAGTAGCGCAGCGTCTCGCCCTGTCCCCTGCGGAAGTTGCCGTTGGGGGGCAATCGTGTAAAACTAAACAGCTGGGAAACCTGAGCCGTGGGCGTGGCAGGGGAGAGGTGAAGGGTGCAGCACGATCCGAGATACGTCGTTCACGAGGGGTGTGACCACATCTTCTTTGTGGGCTTTCTCGGAGCGGGCAAGTCAACGCTTGCCCGTAACCTCGGCGCGCTCTTCCACCGCCCGCACGTGGACACGGACCGTCTTGTCGAGCGCGCCCTGGGAAGGAGCGTCTCGGAGATTTTTGCCCAGGACGGCGAGGACGCCTTCCGCAGGGCCGAGACGCGTGAGCTGGCGCGTCTGGCATCTAGGAAGTCACTGCTCGTGAGCTGCGGCGGCGGCATCGTCGAGCGGCCCGAGAACTGCGAGCTCATGCACGAGATGGGCGTCGTGGTGTTTCTCGACGGCGACCTTGAGGACTCGTTGCGCCAGATTCGCTGCCCCGAGCGCCGGCCCGACCTTGGCAGCGCCGAGCACGCCGCGGAGGTCTACCGTAGACGCCGCCCGCTCTACGAGGGCGCGGCGGACCTCACGGTGGACATTCGTAACAAGTCGTTTGAGCAGGTGGCCTCAGAGTCCGGCCAGCTGCTGTGGGAGAGGGGGCTTCTGTGAGCGAGACGAGCGAGAGGGCCGAGCGGGCCGAAGCTGCCCAGAAGACCGAGAAGAAGCCCATCGCCTCGGCGACCGCGCGTCAGTGGGTCACGCTGAGGGGCGGCTCGATGGACCTGCGCGTGGGCGCGGGCATCGTGAGCGACCTCCCGCGCGCCCTCAAGTCCACGGTGGGCCGCCCGCACGGCTGCGCGCTCCTGCATGAGCCCGGCTCGCCCGCCGCGGCGGTGGAGACGCTGCGCCAGAACCTCTCTGACCAGGGCTTTGAGCTGAGTGTCCGCGAGCTGCCCTTCTCGACCTGCGATCTTGCCGCCGTGGGAGAGCTTGACGCGCTCCTGGCCGAGCTGCACATCACGGCAGATGACCTCGTGGTGGTGGTGGGCGGCTACGAGAGCCTCTCCGTGTCCTCGTTTGCCTGCGCGTCCTGGTGCGGGGGCGTGCCGCTGGCGGAGGTGCCCACGGACCCCTTTGCCGCCATCGTGGCCGGTGCCACGCCGCGCGCGCTCGACCTCCCCGGCCTGCCCCGCGTGATCGCCCAGGACGGCAGCGCCCGCTTTACCTCCGTTGACCCCGAGCTCTTTGACTGCGACCCCACGTGCGAGCCCATGCTCAGGGCCTTTGCCGTCATGACCAAGACCGCCATGTGCGACTCCGACCGCGCCTTCGGCGCGCTCTGGGACGCGACGGACGACCTCGCCGCCGGCAACGTTGACGTGCTCATCAAGCAGTTCCAGGCCACGATCAGGTCACGTGGAAAGGTCATCGCCGCCTCCTCGGCGGCCATGCGCCAGTCGATCGAGTACGGCCAGAGCTTCTCGCACGCGCTGCGCGCGGTCGTGGGGGACGAGGTACCGCTCTCGAGCGTGCTCGCGGATGGCCTGCGCTTCTGCGCGCGCCTTGCCGCGGCGAGCGAGTCGCTTCCGGTGGACGACATGTTCACGCAGGACGAGCTTCTCGAGCGCCTTGGCCTGGGCACCACCTCCGTGGCCGTTGACCCCGATCGCCTGCTCGAGGCAATGCGCGCCGAGCGCTACGCGCGCACCAAGCGCCTCATGCTCGCCCTGCCGCGCGCCCTGGGCCGGGTGCGCCTCACGGCGATCGACGACTCCGTCCTTGCCGAGCACGTTGGCGCCTGGTGCGCCGCGCGCCCGACCGCATAGAACCAAAACACAAGGAAAGGCGAGAAGAACATGGCAGATGCACGTGCGTGCGCTGGTCGCGTGGAGCGGCTGCGCGAGCTCATGGCGGAGCGCGGCTACGACGCGGTGATCCTCCGCAACAACCCGGACCTCCGCTGGCTCACGGGCTCCGAGCGCACCTTTGACAACGAGGTCGCCCACACCGCCTTTGTGACGGCCGACGGCCTCTGGCTCCACACGGACTCGCGCTACTACAACACCTTTGTCACGCGCCTGGGGAAGGACTGCGCCTGGACCATCGACCAGGACATCGTCTCTCCTGCCACCTGGGCGGCGGAGCGCGCCCGCGCCACCCGCTCGCGCGTGGTTGCCGTTGAGGACACGTGCGACCTCGCGTTCTTCGACGCGTTTCTCGCTGCGTGCTCCGCGGCGTCGATCGCCTGCCTCACCCCGCGCATGCACGGTGACATCTGCGACCTGCGCATGGTCAAGGACGCCGAGGAGATCGAGCTCATGCGCCGCGCCCAGGAGGTGACCGACGCCGCCTTCGATCACATCTGCGGCTTCATCCGCGCCGGCATCACCGAGCAGGACATCCGCGTTGAGCTCGAGAACTACATGCTCAGCCACGGCGCCGACGAGCTCTCCTTTGGCACCATCATCGCCACCGGCGCAAACGGCGCCAACCCGCACGCCCAGCCCGGCCAGACCGTCGTGGCCGAGGGCGACCTCATCGTCATGGACTACGGTGCGGGCTTCCACGACTATCACTCTGACATGACGCGCACCGTCTGCGTGGGCGAGCCCTCCGCCGAGCAGCGCGCGGTCTACGACGTGGTCCGTCGCGCGCACGAGGCCTGCGCCGCCGCCGTGCGCGCCGGCGTGATCGGCCGCGACATCCACAACATCGCCGTCGACGTCATCACCGAGGCCGGTTACGGCGACTTCTTCAAGCACGGCCTCGGCCACGGCGTGGGCCTCGAGATCCACGAGCGCCCCAACTTCAACCGCGGGTGGGACAAGCCCATCCCCGCGGGATCTGTGGTGACCATCGAGCCGGGCATCTACCTGCCCGGCAAGTTCGGCATCCGCCTCGAGGACTTTGGCGTGGTCACCGAGGGCGGCTACGAGCCCTTCACCCGCTCCACGCACGACCTTGTGACCGTGGGCAAGTAGCAGCCGAGAAGAACCGTCTCCCGGGGTGACCGGCGCCCGAGCGCCACGTTCTTCCGTCGAGCGTTGCGCGTGAGAAATGTCTACGAACCATCTTCACGAGGTGAACACATCTTGGTAAGATGTGAACGGTATGTGAAGCAGCGGGGGAGGAATTGTGTGCGGAGGGAACCCGCAGCTGCGCGTATCGGTCCGTAGGTAAGAGTCCGCGAGAAAAGAAGGAGGTAAGCGGTGGTTAGCATTGTTCTAGCCAGTCATGGCACGTTCGCCGAGGGCATCAAGATGTCCGGCCAGATGATCTTTGGCCCGCAGGAGAACGTCGCTGCCGTGACGCTCATGCCCGAGATGGGGCCAGATGACCTCAGGGCAAAGATTCTCGAGGCTGTCTCCGGCTTCGAGGACCAGGATCAGGTTCTGTTCCTGGTTGACCTCCAGGGTGGCACGCCCTGGAACCAGGTCTCGCTGCTGCTTGGGGAGGAGGGGCACGAGAACTGGGTCGCTGTGGGCGGTCTCAACCTCCCGATGCTCATCTCCGCCTATGGCGAGCGCATGGGCAGCGACTCCGCCGCCGAGGTTGCCAAGGCCATCTATCCCGAGGCCAAAGCCGGCGTCTGCATCAAGCCCGAGGAGCTCGCTCCCGCCGAGGCCGCGCCCGCCGCTGCCCCCGCGCCCGCTGCCGCTCCTGCCGGCGCCATCCCGCCCGGCACCGTGCTCGGCGACGGACACATCAAGATCGCCCACTGCCGCGTTGACACCCGCCTGCTGCACGGCCAGGTTGCCACCGCGTGGACCAAGGCGATCAACCCCGACCGCATCATCGTCGTCTCCGATGGCGTTGCCCACGACGAGCTGCGCAAGACGATGATCGTCCAGGCCGCGCCTCCGGGAGTCAAGGCCCACGTCATCCCCATCAAGAAGATGATCGAGGTCTCCAAGGACCCGCGCTTCGGCGCCACCAAGGCGTTCCTGCTCTTTGAGACCCCGCAGGACGTCCTCAAGGCCATCGAGGGCGGCGTCGACATCAAGAACGTCAACATCGGCTCCATGGCCCACTCCGTGGGCAAGGTCGTCGTCACGAACGCCATCGCCATGGACCAGGCCGACGTCGAGTGCCTCGAGGCGCTCGCGGCCAAGGGCGTCACGTTCGACATCCGCAAGGTTCCCGCGGACTCGCCCGAGAACTTTGAGGCCATGATGAGCAAGGCCAAGTCCGAGCTGGCCGCACAGGCATAAGAAGGAGGGAAGCATGTCGGTTTTCGCAATCGTTCTTGTCGTCATCGTCGCCTTCTTTGCCGGCATGGAGGGCGTTCTTGACGAGTTCCAGTTCCACCAGCCGCTGGTGGCCTGCACGCTGATCGGTCTGGTGACCGGCCACCTCGAGGCGGGCATCATCCTGGGCGGCACGCTTCAGATGATGGCCCTCGGCTGGGCCAACGTCGGCGCCGCCATCGCGCCTGACGCGGCGCTCGCCTCCGTGGCGTCCGCCATCCTCATGGTCATCGCCATCAACGGCGGCTCTGACCAGGCGACCGCCATCACCACGGCCATTGCCGTGGCCGTGCCGCTTTCCGTGGCCGGCCTGTTCCTCACGATGATCGTCCGCACCCTGGCCATCCCCGTCGTCCACGCTCAGGACGCCGCCGCGGCCAAGGGCAACTTTGCGGCCATCGAGGTCTGGCAGATCATCGCGATCTGCATGCAGGGCATCCGCATCGCCATCCCGGCCGCCGCGCTCTGCTTCATCCCAGACACGGCCGTCATGTCCGCCCTCAACATGATGCCCGCGTGGCTCAACGAGGGTATGACGATCGGCGGCGGCATGGTCGCGGCCGTCGGCTACGCCATGGTCATCAACATGATGGCAACGAGCGAGGTCTGGCCGTTCTTCGCGCTCGGCTTCTGCATCGCCGCCATCTCCGAGCTCACCCTCATCGCCCTCGGCGTCATCGGCATCTCCCTGGCCCTCATCTACCTGGGCCTCAAGGAGGCTGCAAAGGCCGGTGCCGGCGCCGCCGGCTCGGGCGACCCGCTCGGCGACATCCTGGACGACTACGAGTAGGAAGGGAGGAGAGAACACATGGCAGAGAACAAGGTTACCCTTTCCAAGAAGGACCGCATGTCCGTCGCCTGGCGCCACCAGTTCCTCCAGGGCTCCTGGAACTACGAGCGCATGCAGAACGGCGGCTGGTGCTACTCCATCATCCCGGCCATCAAGAAGCTCTACCCCAACAAGGATGACCAGATCGCGGCGCTCAAGCGTCACATGGAGTTCTACAACACCCACCCGTACGTCTCGGCCCCCGTCATGGGCGTCACGCTCGCCCTCGAGGAGGACCGCGCCAACGGCGCCCCCGTCGACGATGCCGCTATCCAGGGCGTCAAGGTCGGCATGATGGGCCCGCTCGCCGGCGTTGGTGACCCGGCGTTCTGGTTCACCCTCCGTCCGCTGCTCGGCGCGCTCGGCGCGTCGCTCGCCATGGAGGGCAACATCATCGGCCCGCTGCTGTTCTTCGTGCTCTGGAACGTCATCCGCATGGCGTTCATCTGGTACACGCAGGAGTTTGGCTACAAGCTCGGCACCTCCATCACCAAGGACCTCTCCGGCGGCCTGATGGGCAAGATCACCGAGGGCGCCTCCATCCTCGGTATGTTCGTCATCGGCGGCCTCGTCCAGCGCTGGGTCTCCATCTCCTTTGCGCCGACGGTCTCCAAGGTCACGCAGTCCGCGGGCGCCTACATCGATTGGGACGCCATTCAGGCCACGGCCGACTCCTCGGGCGTTGCCCAGGCCATCCACGACGCCCTGAGTGGCTTCTCCTCGCTCGGCGCCACGGGCCTCGAGGTCGAGAAGGTCACCACGCTCCAGGCCAACCTCGACAGCCTCATCCCCGGCCTCGCCGCCGTGTGCGTGACGCTGCTGTGCTGCTGGCTCCTCAAGAAGAAGGTCTCCCCGATCGCCATCATCATCGGCATGTTTGCCGTGGGCATCGTCGGTCACCTCGTCGGCCTGCTCTAAGCTCGCCATCTCGGCCTTCTCGGGGCCGCGCATCCGTCGGAAGTGTCACAATGGCACTTTGCGACGGGGCGCGGCTCCTCGCTTTTCTCGGAAAGGAAGGGGCAGGGTCATGGCCCAGTCTCAGAACACCACGGTTGACCTCACCATTCCCGCCACCATGTTCACGGGCTTCTCCGTCACGGGGAACATGATGGTGGGGGACCGCGCGCTCGAGTTCTACAACGAGCGCAACGTGGAGGACTACATCCAGATCCCCTGGGACCAGATCGAGCACATCGACGCGTCGGTGATGTTCGGCGGCCGCGTGATTCCGCGCTTTGCGGTCTTTACCAAGGAAAACGGGCACTTCTCGTTCTCCGCGCGCAACAACCACAGGCTGCTGCGCGCCGTGCGCGACCACATTGGCGGCGAGAAGATCGTGCGCTCGGCCACGTTCTTCGGCGTCATGCGCGCCGGGTTCTCGGGGCTGTGGCACCGCCTCACCCATCGCGGGTAGGGGCGCCCGTTCTTCTCGGTGCGCCGTGCTTGGGGACGCTTCCCGGTTCAGGCCCATGGAAGCACAAGAATATGGGT
>DXAB01000206.1 GCA_019117265.1 Candidatus Olsenella pullicola | reverse complement strand
AAAGCCTCAGGCCTGTCCCAAAAACTCTGAGAGAAATAACCCGTCCCCTTTCACCTGAGTTTCTTGATGGCAGGAGTGGTCAGGAGGCCTAGCAGGATGATTCCCGCGCCCACGGCATACGCCACGCGCGTGGAGTCGTAGCGGGCACGCGCCTCGATCCGCACGAGCTCGTCATGCTCGGCCTGGGTCATGGGGATGTCCGCAATCTGCTCCTCAAAGTCCTCGTTGCTCCCCAGGTTGATGGTGAGCTCGGAGACCTGCTCGCGCACGGTCGGCGAGACGGAGGAGTTCTCAGCCACGCCCGCGCGCACCGAGTTGGTGATGCCGAGCAGCAGCACCGCGCCGAGGAGCGCCACGCCGATAGCCTGGCCCACGTTGCGCATGGTGCTCTGAATGCCGCCGGACTGCGAGGCATCGCGCTCGCTCACCGAAAGGGCCACCACGTTGCTGGAGTGCGAGGAGACCGTACCAGCACCAACGCCAGCAAGAAACGCGCCGAGGTAGACGCCCGCGACGTTGCTCCCGTCAATCGTGACGGAGAGCGCCATCACGCCGAGCGCCGCGGCCATGACCACATAGCCCGCCTGAATCACGTGGCGTGGGTTGGCATGAGGCGCCAGCTTGGGAATGCCGAGGGCGAGCGCAAAGGTGGGGATACCTGTGACGATGGAGATCACGCCCACGTCAACCGGAGACCAACCGGCAACAAGCTGCAGGTAGGGAGCCATGAGGATGGACTGCACGCCCATGAAGAAGAACGTGAGCGCGTTGGCCACAAGTCCTGCGAGCACCTGCGGGGTATGGGTGAAGGACCGCGGCAGCAGCGCAACGCCGTTCTTCTGCTCCACGTCCTTCTCGGCCCTCATGAGAACGACGAGCACCACAAGCCCCAGCACAGCCAGCGGCAGTGTGGGCGAGATGCCAAACACCGTGAAGGGACAGCCCTCGAGCGGCTGGATGAGGCCCCAGGATGAGATGCTTGAGATGCCGATGAGGAACAAGAACAGACCCGTTGCGGCAAGCATCACGCCAAGTGCGTCAAACTTGAGCCTCTCGTCCTGCTGCTCGATCTTGGGCAGCTCGAAGGAGAGCGCCAGCACGCCCAAGAAGTAGGCGCCGAGCACGAGGAACGTGACGTGCATGCCCGCCGTCTCCATCACCACGCCCAAAATGAGCGGCAGGAGTGCGGAGAGGCCTGACGCGGCACCAATGCACCCAAAGGCGACCGTTCTGTTGTGACCACGGTACATGAGCGGAATGAGGCCAAGAAGCGAAGGAATGAGAAAGCTCGCGCCAAAGCCCACGAGCACGCGGCCCACCCAGATGAAGATCGCCATGTTGGGGGCAAGCGCAAGCGAGACCTCGCCCAAGGCGCAGAGCGCGGCACCAATGCGAAAGGTCTTCTTCCAACCGATGATGGTGCCCGCAAGGCCACCAGCGATCATGAAGGCACCACCCACGAGCGGGTAGACCATGTTGGCGAGCTGAATCTCTGACGTGGTGGCGCCCAGATCCTTGGTGAGCGCCGACGCGGCCAGCGAGAGCGCGCCGTTGTCGCCCGTCGTCCCCATCTGAGCGAGGATGAGAATCACGATGGGCAGCACGAGGAACTTCTCGGCAGCCTGCGCAGAGCCCTGCGGCCCAGTCTCGCTCACCGCCACTGTTGCGGTATGCATTACCTCCCCCTTCCCGTTGGGATTGCCCCACGCCGGTCGCGGGGTGCAATGCGCTTGATGTACCCGCGGGGCTTGGGATTTTGGGGCGAATGTGAAGTTCGCCAAAGCAGCGCAATGCGTAACAGGGACTGAAGGAGCGGGCGGCAGAAAACTAAGGTTTGGGCTGACACACAATGCAATCGCGAGCGCATTCCATACGATGGAACCATCGATGCTAGGGAGGCACCATGACCAACAAAGAAATTGTGCTCGCCTTCTACGAGGAGGTCTTCAATCGCCATGACATCACCAACGTGGCGAGCTACGTACGCGAGGACTACCTTCAGCACAACCCCACCGTCGAGGACGGGCGCGAGGGCTTTGTCCGCTTTGCCGAGAAGTTCCTCTCGATGGACCCGCATGTTGAGATCGTAAAGTGCGTCGCCGAGAATGACCTGGTCTTTGTTTTCTTCAAGTGCGTGATGGGCAACGGCATGGTCAACAAGGTGTGCGACATCTATCGACTTGAAGATGGCATGCTTGCCGAACACTGGGACGTTGTTGACCATAACGTGGGAGACATCGTTTCCGTCAACGGCCACGATCTGTTCTAGAGGCACCGGCGCGACCGATTGTGGAGAAGGCTTCACAATGCAAGATTCTTCTTGCAAGAAGAATGCACTGTCGATATAGTTATTTCTTGCACGAACGCAGTGCATCCATTGCGGGGTGGAGCAGTCTGGTAGCTCGTCGGGCTCATAACCCGAAGGTCGTAGGTTCAAATCCTGCCCCCGCGACCATGAATTTGCAGGTCGGAGGCCTTATGGTCTCCGACCTTTTTCGTATGAGTCCTAAGCTGGTACTACGTTGGTGTTGCAAGCCCCTAGGTCTCTTGACATCCCCCCTCGCTGCACTCGGAATGACTAACCGCCGACCAAACACGAGAGGCCTCGGCTCCTTTTTACATTGTTACCTAGGTTTTGGTGTAGTACCCCGATTCCGTAGATTATCGTGAGACGAATCTCAGAATATTGGTACACTATTCACAAGTTTTTGTAGTCATCCAAAAGAATTGTGACTCACTTCAACATTCTTGCGACGAGTCACATCTTGTGATGAGGGGGTGCCCATGCTTCCCGACGAGCTTGCCGACCTGGTACGCCAAGTTCAGGAGCAACGGTGCGAGACACAGCTTGTTGAATTTAAGGCATCAAGGAACGGCTGCCCCAAGCACCTGTATGACACGCTGTCGAGCTTCTCCAATCAAGACGAGGGCGGCACAATCGTTTTTGGAATAGACGAGGAGGCGGACTTCGCCGTAATCGGGGTCTATGACGCCCAGGACCTGCAGAAGCACGTTGTCGAGCAGTGTGACCAGATGTGCCCGCCAGTTCGCGCCGTATTCACAACCGTCACGCTGGAGGAAGGCACGGTGGTTTCGGCCGAGATCCCCGGCATCGACGTATCCGATAGGCCCTGCTACTACCAAGGCAAAGGCAGGCTCAGGGGCTCATACGTGCGCGTCGCCGATGCGGACAAGCCCATGACAGAGTACGAGATATACAGCTACGAGGCCTTCCGGAAGCAGTATCACGATGAGGTCGAGCCGGTTCCGCGCGCCACGCTGGCGTCGCTTGACCAGAATTTGATCAATCGGTATCTCACGCGGATCAGGTCCTCCAAGCCAAACCTCGCCCGACTAGAGGACGACAAAATCCTCGAGCTCATGAGCGTCACGCGGAACGGAGAAGTGACGCTTGCGGGCGTCATGTTGTTCTCGCTGTACCCGCAGGCATATTTCCCGCAGCTCGCCATCATCGCAACTGTCGTGCCGGGGACGGAAACAGGCGTCATAGACGAGCAGGGGAACCGCTTTCTTGACAACAAGAGGATCGAGGGGACCCTCAGCGAGCAGCTTGAGGGCGCCCTGGCCTTTGTTAATGCCAACATGCGCGTTTCCACGCACATCGATCCGTCAACGGGCAGGCGCGCAGATCGGGTAGAGTACCCCATCGAGGCGGTGCGTGAGCTTGTCCTCAACGCCCTCATCCACCGAGACTACAGCTCTCACACCCAGAGCATGCCCATTCAGCTCCTCATGTACCGAGATCGCCTTGAAATCGTAAACCCCGGCGGCCTCTATGGCCGGCTCACCGTAAATGACCTTGGCAAGGTCCAGCCCGACACAAGAAACCCCGTCATCGCGACCATCATGGAGACGCTCGGAGAGACCGAGAACCGCTATTCGGGCATCCCCACGGTTCGGCGCCTGCTTAATGAGGCCGACATGCCAGAGCCCCTGTTCGAGAGCTTTCGGGGACAGTTCCTCGTGACTCTGCGCAACGATCGTGGCTCTCGTCCCAGAGGCATTGACGTACGCCCGGACCTAGAACTAGCTGACAGCCAGAGAAAGATCGCGCTGTTCTGCGCCGAGAGGCCCCGGTCGCGCCAGGAGATTGCTGAGCTCGTTGGCGTCCAGGCTCCATATGTGATGCGCCGCTACGTAAAGCCAATGGTCGAGGCGGGCCTGCTTGAGCTGACTCTCCCTGGTGCCCCAAAGTCCTCATACCAGCGCTACACAACCCCAGGGCGCTTCATAATCCGAAGGTCGTAGGTTCAGATCCTGCCCCGGCGGCGAGAAGAACCGCAGTTCAGGCGTATTGATGCTTGGAATCAACCCAACAACTGTGTACATACCCTGCCCGATTGGAATCTCTCGCCCCCCGCTGCTCCAAAAAGAGCAGTTTTAGGTTTTAGCGGCTTGCGCGCTTCTCTGGATGGCGCACCAGAGGGCTTTTGCCCGAGATTGGGCAACATGCTTGATATGGCACCTTCGCCTGAGGCTATCCTAGCCGCCCGATTGCTCACACTTGCAAGGTTGATGCTGCTTTTGGGCAAAACCTTTGATGCGCAGGCGGTCGTTGCATCAAAGGTTTTGCCCAAAACTACCCGTATGGAACGGCGGCGGCCCCAGACGCTCCGGAGCCGCCGCCGCGCGCGCGTTCTTCTCGCCAAGTCCTAGTACTCGGCGAGGCGCTCCTTGAACTGATCAAGCAGGCGCTGGTTGAACTCGGGACCACCGTCCACGTTGGCGCTCATGAAGAGCGGCGGCTGAACGCCGCGCTCGAGCAGGATGTCGTAGGACTCCATGACGGCGCAGTCGAGCAGCAGGCAGCCCGTATAGAGCGAGGTGCCGCCCACGCGCGTGGCCAGCCCATCCACCTCAAGCGCCGCGTCGCCAAAGGTCGACTTGTTGTCCAGCACCACGTCGGCAACTTCAAAGAGGCGCTTTCCGCTCTTGCTGCGCGAGGTGCTCGCGCGGGAGACGTCCACCGCCGTGACGGCGATGACCTTCACGCCGGCCTCCTGCGCGTGCATGGCAAGCTCCACCGGCAGCGGATTGCGGCCGGAGTTGGAAATCACAACGAGACAGTCCTCGGGACGCAGATCAAGCTTGAGCCAGAACTGGTCGCCCACGCCATCAATCATCTCGTAGATGCCCCAAGCGGGCTCGCGCACCACCTTGGTCTGGATGTAGCCGCCCGCGCGCCCGCAGATCTCGAGCGCGTTTGCGTGGCTGTGGCCGGAACCAAAGGCGCGAATGATGCCGCCTCGCTCGATGGTATCGGCAAAGATGACCGCCGCCTCATGAAGCGCGTCTTCCTGGCCGTCAAAGACGGTGTTCAGGCGAGAGATGATCTCGTCCTTGAAGCGCTCAGCTGTTCCCTTCATGCGAGAAGCCCCCTTAGGCGACCTCGACGCCGTCGACGAAGGTGGCGGCAAGCGTCATGTCGTTGTGGAAGATGGTCAGGTCCGCCGAGCGGCCGGGCTTGATGAAGCCAAAGCGCTCCTCGATGCGCGCGGAGCGCGCAGCAACCTCCGTCGCCATACGAATGGCGTGCTCAGCGGTTACGATCTGCCAGTCAACCATGTTCTTCACGCCCTCGGCGAGCGTGAGCACCGAGCCCGCGATGGAGCCCGTGGTGCCGTCCTCGTTGAGCAGGTAGCACAGGCCGCCCTTCATCACGACGGGCAGGCCGCCGGACATGTACTCGCCCTCGGGCATGCCGCCGCAGCCCAGGCAGTCGGTGATGAGAACCGTGTGGTCCCAGCCCTTGGCTTCGACGAGCGCCTTCACCGCGCCGGGGACAACGTGGCGCCCGTCGCAGATGATCTCCGCGTAGGTGCCGTTGGTGGTCATGGCCGCGCCAACGACGCCCGGGTCGCGATGGTGCAGGCCGCGCTGACCGTTGTAGGTGTGCACGAAGCAGCTCGCGCCGGCGTTGACGGCAGCGAGAACCTCGTCGTAGTGAGCGTCGGAGTGGCCGATGGAGGTCACGACGTCACGCTCGTCGAGGGCGGCGCAGTACTCGCACGCACCGTCCTTCTCGGCGGCAAGCGCGCTCTTGACGATGCGGCCTCCGGCCCTCTCCTGCCACATGTCGAAGACCTCGACGCTCGGGTCGATGAGGTAGACGGGGTTCTGCGCGCCCACATGAGCCTCGGTGAAGAAGGGGCCCTCGAGGTAGATGCCGCCGATGTGCGCGCCCACGAAGCCCTCGTCGCGCGTCTCGTCCGCCTCTGCGATGGCGCCGCAGGAGTCTGCGACCTGCTCGATGGACTCAGTGAAGGTGGTGGGCAGCCAGCAGGTGGTGCCACGACGGGCGAGCTCGACGCTCGCGGCGTTGATGCCGGCGGCCTCGCGGTCGGTGGTGGCATGGTTGTAGAAGCCGTGGATGTGCGTGTCCACGAGGCCCGGGCCCACGATACAACCAGTAAAGTCACGAATCTCGCAGTCCGGCGCCTCGGCGGACCACATGCCGAACTTTCCGTCCTCGATGGTGAGGTAGCCGCCCTGAACGGTGGCGCCCGGGAGAACGAAGCGATCGGCCTTGATGGCAAAGGTGCTCATGGTTCTTCTCCTCACGTACTGGATTCTATGCGGCGGCGCCCGCCCGCACGGTCATGCAGGCGGGCGCCCATTGGTGACAGTTTACCCTGTCACTTTTGTCATAACGTTTGTCAGGTTAGGCGGTGAAGGGGTGGATGGTGACGCCCTTGACCACGCGGTTGACGGTGCCGGTGGGGCTCGGCGTGTCGGGGGTGTTGCCCACGCGCACGGAGTTGAGCAGGGAGATGACCTGCGCGACCATCACGTACGGCAGGGCGAGATAGCCCTCGGGCAGCGCGTCGCGACCGGCAAAGGTGAAGGACTCGCCCTCAAAGAGGGTGCCGGCGTCCTGCTGGACGGCCACGGTCTTCTGGGCGATCTTGTCGCCGTTGATCTCGTTGAGGATGTCGAGGTCGTACTGGCGCGTGTAGGCGTCGTTGTTCACAAAGACAAAGACGAGGGTCTTGTCGTCGACAAAGCTCTTGGGCCCGTGACGGTAGCCCATCGAGGTGTCCCAGGAGGTGGCAACAAGGCCGTGGGCGAGCTCGAGAATCTTGAGCTGGGACTCCTGAGCAAGGCCACCAAAGGCACCGGAACCGAGGTAGGTCACGCGGTTGAAGTCGCCGGAGAGGTACGCCGCGATCTCGTCCTCGCGAGAGACGACCTCGCGGCCCATCTCGGCGGCCTGCTTGACCCAGGCAAGCTTCTGCTCGTCGGGGGCGGTGTCAAAGATGAGGGTGGTGAGCAGCGTCATGCAGCTATAGGAGCCCGTCATGGCAAAGCCCTTGTCGTTGGCGCGCGGGATGAGCAGCGTCAGGGAGTCGGGGTCGTCTGCGGACTCAACGGCGAGCTTGCCCTCGGGGGCGCAGGTGATGTTGAGGAACTTGATGTTCTTGACGTAGCTGCGCGCCACCTCAACGGCGGCAAGGCTCTCGGGGCTGTTGCCGGAGCGGGCGAAGGAGACAAGGATCGTGGGGTCCTCCGGGCGCAGGAAGTCGCGCGGCGCGGAGACGATGTCGGTGGTGGCGACGGGCTTGAAGTCATAGGTGTCCGTGTCGCCCACGTGACGCAGGTAGGGGGCGGCGGTGTCACCAACGTAGTCGGAGGTGCCGGCACCGGTGAAGATCACCGAGGTGCGGCCCTCGCCCATCGCGTTGGCCTCGGCGAGGAACTTCTCGATGGCGACCTTGTTGTCGGCGTAGATCTGGAAGGTGTCCTCCCAGAGCTCCGGCTGCTGCTTGATCTCGGCGGTGGTGATGTCAGCACCGAGGGACTTCAGCTCCTCAACGCTCTTCTCAAACATGCTTGCTTCCTTTCCCTGAACGTGCGCCCGACACGCCGTCGGGCGCAGCTTGGCACCGCAATTAGGCGCGCTTGTGAATTACCTTGTACTTGAACTGGTCTGCCCGAGCCACGGAGAGCGTGTACTCGATCACCTCGTTGCTGGTGTTGTACGTCGTTCGCACAAGGTCGAGCACGGGCGCGTTCTCGGAGATGTCGAGCAGGTGGGCGTCAGAGGGCCTTGCCACGCTGGCGTAGAACTCCTCCTCGGCAATGCGAATCTTCTCGTGGTAGACGTTCTCGATGATCTCGTAGAGCGGCATTGAGTCGAGAAGCGGCCGCTTGAGGGTGAGGAACTTGCGAACGGGCAGGTAGCTCACCTCAACCATCATGGGGACGCTGTCTGCCGAGCGCAGGCGCTTGAGCTTGAAGAGCCGGTCTCCCGCGCGGACCTTCATGTGCTCGGCAAGCTTGTCGTCGGCGCTGATCTCCGAGAACTCCAGGATCGTCGTCGTGGGGACGCGACCGAGCGCACGCTGCTGTTCGGTGAAGCTGTAGGACTGCGAGAGGTTGGTCACCTGCGCCGAGCGGTCCGCCACAAAGGTCCCACGGCCGTGCTGACGCAGTACCATCCCTAGGTCCTCGAGCTCTCGCAGGGCAAGACGAACCGTGGTCCTAGAGAGCCCGTAGCGCTCGGAGAGCTCGCGCTCGGACGGCAGGAGGTCGCCCGGGCGGTACTCCTGCTCAATCCTATCAATCAAAATGTCAACAAGCTGGTCGTAGAGCGGCTGCTTTTTTGACCGTATCGGCATGCGACCCCCTTTCTCGTCTCAAGTTTGGCCCGCGCCCGCTAAGGCAAGAGGAGCGTCTACTCGTCATCCTCGTCGTCGGTGGCTGCGTTGCTGAGCTCGAGGTGCGTCACACCCTCCTTGCCAACCTCAACGGCCTCGGCAACGAGGTCGGAGAGCTGGGACTCGGGAGTGCGGGCCATCATCAGGTCGATGAGCATGGGCAGGTTGGTGCCTGCCACGATCTGCACGTTGTCAACGCTGGCGGAAACCATCATGGACTGGTTGAACGGGGTGCCGCCCACAAGGTCGACAAAGACGAGCACGCCGTCGCACTTCTCGCGCATGGCCTCGATGGCGGCCTTGATGGTGCCCGCGTACTCGCCGGCCTTCTCCTCCTCAAAGGGAACGGCCTCGAAGTTGTCCTGCGGGCCGGCAATCATGTCGACGGCGCTCTTGAGACCAGTGGAAAAGTGACCATGGCCGGTGAGGATATAACCAATCATCTCGTGTCCCCTTCTTCTCTTCTCCGGTTGCCCGGAGCCCCTTCACTGGCGGGTGCCAGTTAACGACTAATGAAGCTTCAAATCATATCTAGTGCGTACCCTGCGTCTATGCGGTCTGAGTGAGCTCCTCAAACCGACGCTTGTACGACTTCGCATGCGTCTTGTCGCCCTTGTTGGCGTACTGCTTCCACAGAAGAAAGCAGAGCTTGCCCTGCAGGGCGGGGTTCTTCTCCTTCTTGAGCATCTGCTCCATCTGATCGATGTAGTCGTGCTTCTTGGAGAAGACGATGTCATAGGTGAGCTGGCAGTCCTGGATGACGGCCTTGTCGGCCCCCTTGACGGTCTTGAGCTGGTCAAGAAGCTCCTTGCAGCGCTCCTTGTTGCCCAGCTGCGTGAAGTAGTTGAACGCCACGGCAAGCGTCTGCGCCTGGCGCTTGGCGGAGTTTCTCATGCGAACGAGAAGCTCGATCATGCGCGTGGCCATCTCCTCGTCGTCCATTGCCTGGTAGCACAGGAAGCGCAGGTAGTACTGACGGTAGGTGGTCAGCGTCACGCGAGCGGGAATCCTGTTCAAGGCTTCAATGGCCTCGTTGTAGTGACCCGTTTCAAAGAATCCCTGGTACTTTGCCTCGTAGTAGTGTCGAAAGCCCTCGGAGGCGAGAAAGTACACGATGACGAGGATGAGAAAAGCGACGACGCCTGGTTCCACGACGGAAAAGCCTTTCTAGATGGAACGGGCGCGCATCTCGGGAGATAGGGCGTAGAACCATCGTGGTCCCGTGCCGTGAGATGCGCGCCCGCTCGAACGAAGCAAGTGAGGCCCCGTGGCGCCCGGAGTGCCGGGCGCCACGGGGCCAAAAGGTGCCTTAGCCCTTTGCGACGAGGTTGAGGGCGCCAAAGACAATGCCGATGACCAGGACGATGAAGATCGCCTTGGTGGAGGTCATGCCCTTGCGGCCAAGCAGCCAGTACACAAAGCCGACGAGGCACGCCGGGACGAGCTTGGGGCAGATGTTGTTCAGGATGTCCTGAACGTCCAGAGGAACGCCACCGATGTTGGGGTTGATCGTGAGGACGATGCCAACGTTGGTGGAGATCAGCGCGCCAACCATGAAGACGCCCATGACGGTGGCGGCGTCGGTGATGGCGTTGAGCTTGTCGGACATGGTGGTGACGAGCTTCATGCCCTGATCGTAGGCGATGTAGGTCTGCTTGCAGCGGAACCAGTCAACCACGACGCAGGAGGCAATCCAGATGAAGATGCCAAGCGGGTTGCCGGCCATGGCCATGTTGGCGGCCAGGGCGCCGAAGATCGTCGGGAGCAGCGAGCCAAAGATGGAGTCGCCGATGGAGGCGAGCGGGCCCATGAGGCCGGTCTTCAGGGAGGCGACGGTCTCGAGACCCTCGACGCCCTCGGTCTCCTCGATGGCGAGGTCGATGCCGGTGATGATGGTGTTGAGGAAGTTCGAGGTGTTGAAGAACGGCGAGCACTGGGTGCGGCAGGCGGTCTTCAGGGCCTCGGTGTTGTCCCCGTAGATCTTGCGGAGCTGCGGGAGGATGATCCAGAGATAACCGGAGTGCTGCATGCGCTCGTAGTTCCAACCAGCCTGGAAGCCGACGAGGTTACGGCGGTTGATCTGCTGGAAGTCAGCCTTGGTGAGCTTGTAGCCAGTGGTCTTAGAGCTCATCGTCGTCATCTCCCTCCATGCCGGCAGCAACGGCGGGCATAGCGGCCTGGGCCTGGTGCTGCTGGTAGTAGATGTAAGCCAGGGCGAAGCCGATGAGAGCGATCGTCAGCATGGACAGGCTGTTGTAGTCGCCGCCGGCGATCTCGGCGCCAGCGGTGCCAGCGACCGTCGCCACGTCGCCAGCGACGCCGGCGATGTTGGTGAAGAC
>DXAB01000205.1 GCA_019117265.1 Candidatus Olsenella pullicola | reverse complement strand
GGCGGTCGTCGAGCTCGGCGATGCGGTCCTTGTTGGCGGCCACGCGCTGCTTGGCGGCCTCGGCTTCCTCGCGCTTGCCCTCGCGCATGAGCAGCCCGATCTCCTTGGAGACGGAGTTGCGCTCGGCCTGGAGCTTCTCCACCTCGGCGATGACGGAGCGACGCTCCTCGTCGAGCTCAAAGAACTTCTCGCGGTCCCAGTGGGCGTTCTGGCGGGACTCGCAGGACTTGTCCACGATGTCGGGGTTTTCTCGGACGAACTTGATGTCGAGCATGCTGGCTCCTCGCTTCGTGCTGTGCCTTCGCCATCGACGTACGGGCCGACGGCCCTCCAAGTATATACTTGTGCGGTGAATCTTCGACCGCACTTGGGAGGCTTGGCATGCAGGCAATTGGCGACTTCTTCACGTGGCTCTTCAACGATCGTATGGGCGTCATCTGCCTGATCGTTGGCGGCATTGTCTTGTGCCTGCTCATTGCCCTGCTCATGGAGCGCAAGACCAAGAAGCGCTACTTCAATCACGAGAAGAGCGAGGGCGACTGGGACCTCTTCGGCGAGGACGAGTAGCGTCCCCTCCCTCTGCCGGCCAGTCCGACCACGCGCACGTGAAAGGGCCGCCGAGCGAGAAAGCCCGGCGGCCCTGCCTGTTCATGGTGCGGGCGAAAGGACTTGAACCTTCATGGAGTTGCCCCCATACGGACCTGAACCGTACGCGTCTGCCAATTCCGCCACGCCCGCGTGCTGGATAATAGTAGCGCAACGGCCGCGCGCTGCCAAGGGGTTTTCTTGGGAGTCGCCCCGCACGCCCCCGCGCGCTGGCCGCGGCGCAAACGGCGCGGTAGAATAGCCGCACGCACGGCAAACGCAACTTAATCGAGGAGGTGCCGTGATCGAGACGCCGCACAGCGACGCCATGGGTGGGCGCGAGGAGGTCCTGCTCGGCCGCTACCGCGTGCTCGAGCGAAGGGGCACCGGCGGCTTTGGCACGGTCTGCACGTGCTGGGACATCCGCCTGCAGCGCCGCGTGGCGATAAAGCGCATCCCCCTTGCCGCGGACTCCGGCACCACCGCCGAGGAGGCGCTCGCGGAGGCAAGGACCGCCTGCATGCTCGCCCACCCAAACATCGTCACCGTCTACGACTTTGAGGCGGAGGGCGCCTACGCCTACCTCGTCATGGAATACGTTGACGGCCTCAACCTCGCCGAGCTTCTCGCTCGCGTGGAGGGGGGCGTCCTCACGCCCGAGGAGTGCGCGCACGTTCTTGCGTGCGTGGCGCGCGCCCTCTCCTATGCGCACGAGAACCGCGTGCTGCACCTTGACATCAAGCCCACCAACATCATGGTCGACCGGCGCGGGACCGTGAAGCTCGCGGACTTTGGCATGGCCTCGCTCGCCTCGGCCGCGGGCTACGGCGGGGCGCGGGGCGGCACCGTGGGCTACATGCCCCCCGAGCAGATCGAGGGGATGCTCGTCGACGAGCGCACGGACGTGTTCTCTCTCGCCACGGTCATCTGGCAGTCCCTCACCGGCTCCGACCCCTTCCTGGCGAGAAGCGCCGAGGAGTCCCTCACGAAGATCCGCCGCGGACCGGGCAGGGGCCTTGCCCGCACCTGTCCCGAGCTGCCGCCAGACGTCGAGCTTGCCCTGCTCGACGCGCTTGCGCCGACCGCCTCCGAGCGAACCCCCTCCGTTGACGACCTTGCGGACGAGCTCGCACCGCTCCTCGGGGACGAGCGCGAGGGTGCCACCTCCCTGCGCGACCTCGTTGAGCAGGCCGAGGAGGACGATGGCGCCATCGCCGCGGGAAGGAGGGCGCGGCCTGGGCTCGACGTTCGCCTGCCCCGCCTTGAGGGCGTCCTCACCCGCGGGCTCACGGCCGTGGCCGCCCTCGCCGCGCTGCGCGTTGCGCTGCTCGCCGCCGGAACGCAGGGGCAGGCCCTCGCCGTGGCGCCGCTTCTGGGGTGCGTGCTTGCCGCCGTGTGGCCCCCCTTCGGGGGACCGCTCGCCGGGTTGGCGCTCGCCTGGGCCATCGCCTCGGCAAGCACCACCGCAGCGGCGACCCTCCTCGCCTGGACCCTCGCCGCCCTCCTCGTCCTCTGGCTCGCACTCTTTGGTCGGCACGACCGACTCTCCTCGCTCCCTCTGCTTCTGCCCTGCTGCCTCCCGTCCCCGGTCTCGGGCGCGGCACTTGCGGGGTTTGCCCTGGACCCGCTCCCCGCGGCGGCAACGGGCGCGCTCGGCTACGCGCTCGGCAGCCTCTTCCACGCGGCCGCCACGGTGGGTCCCTCCTCAGAGGCGCTTCTCGCCGCGCTCGCCGCATCCTGGCTGCGCCCCGCGTTCTGGGTCATGTTGGCAGGCTCGGCGGCCTGCGCCTGGGTCTCGAGCGTCGTGGCCCTCAGGGGGAGCGTTGCCGCGGGGGTCACGGGACAGGCGCTCGGGCTTGGAAGTGTGATTCTTTTCTCGGTTCTCGCAGCTAGAATGGAGAATGACCACATACTGTCAGCCCTCGATTGGGAGACGGTGACACTTGCGGTACTCTTGTTTGTGCTTTTGTGCATCGCGACTGTCCTGAGGGGTCCTCTCTACGAGGACCAAGATGGCGGGGGTACCAATGAGTTTTCTGAGTGACTTTGAGGCACGCATAGGCTCCGTTTTTGGCGCCGCACCGCAGGGCTACACCGAGCCCTTCTCCTTCAAGAAGCTCGCCAAGCGCGCCGCGCGCGAGATGGAGAGCGAGACGTACGAGATCGACGGCGTGGACACCGCGCCGGCGCTCTACACCGTGCTCGTCTCCGCATCCGATGACTCGCTCATGCGCCCGCTCTACGAGCAGATCACATACGAGACCTCGGCCTTTGTGACCTCACAGGCCCAGAAGAAGGGGTACGCCTTTGTGGGCAGCCCGCTCGTGCGCTTTATGGTCGACCCCTCCCTCAAGCCCGGTAAGTTTGCCGTCTTTGCGGAGAACGTCGACGCGGGCACGCTCGCCCGCCTACGCGAGGAGGAGCGCGCCTTCCTTGCCGGAAACTCCAGCTCGGGCGGTGCGGCGGCGCAGCTCCACCCCAGGGCCAAGCGCCCCGCCAGCGTCCCCAGCCCGCGACGCGACTCCGACGCCGGGCTCGACGTGATGCCCGCCGACTACGCAGCCCCCGAGCCCGTTGCCTCGGCCTCGGAGTCCACCCCCATGCCCGTGCCCGTCATGGCGCCCATGCCCGCCGGCTCCGTGCCACAGACGCAGCGCCGCAACGTCCCCCTCGTCAACATGAGGGCCGTTGGCTCCAGCATTCCCGGCATGCAGGATGAGCCGCTCGTCCAGGGCGCGCCCCAAGGCGATGCCTCCTGCCTGCTCATTGACCGCCAGAGCGGCCAGGCCTTCACGGGAAGGGCCCCCTCGACGATCATCGGCCGCGAGCGCTCCCGCGCCGGCGTGGTCCTGAGGGACCCCAACGTCTCTCGCGCACACGCGGAGCTCTCCTTTGACGGGCGCGACTGGCGCATCACCGACCTCAACTCCACCAACGGCACGCTCGTCAACGACGTTGACGTCAAGACCTGCGTCCTTCGCGACGGCGACCTCATCACCGTCGGCCTCGTGAACCTAGAGTTTAGGGAGAACCCGCGATGATCGAGCTCGTCCTCTTTGTGGGACGCGTGCTCCTCATCGTCGTCCTGTACCTCTTCCTCTTCGCTGTCATGCGCACGGGCGTGGGCCTCGTCAAGGGGCAGCGCCGCGACTCTGCGATCTGGTCCATCGACGTCGAGAAGGGCACGAGGTCGCTGCGCGGCCTCCACGTGGACATCCTCGGCCCCGTTGTCATTGGGCGCTCCCCCTCCTCGGACATCGTCGTTGACGAGCCCTACGTCTCCTCCGCCCACGCGCGCTTCACCCTCCAGGGCCCCGCGCTCGTAATCGAGGACCTCGGCTCCACCAACGGCACGCTCGTCAACGGCCACCCCATCGAGCAGCCCGTCACCCTCCGCGAGGACGACGAGGTGCAGGTTGGTGACACCATCATGCGGGTGAGCCGCGGATGACGACGGAGGAGGTCCGCATCCCCGCCGCCCAGGAGCCCGCAAACGCTCCCGGCCGCGCCGAGATCCCCGTTGAGGGGCGAGCCGGCGCGGACGTTGCCTCGGGCGCCAACGAGTTCATCTCCTGGGGCGCACGCAGCGACGTGGGCCTTGTCCGCGGGCACAACGAGGACTCCTTCCTACTCAGAACGCCCCTCTTCGTGGTCTCCGACGGCATGGGCGGCCACGCGGCCGGCGAGGTTGCAAGCTCGATTGCCGTGGAGACCATCGGCGAGCGCGCGCCCGGCACGGCCGACGACGTTCTTCTCGGCGCGGCCGTTGAGGCGGCAAACGCCAGCGTCATCAAGGCGGCCGAGGAGGGCGTGGGCAAGCCCGGCATGGGCTGCACCGCAACCGCCGTCCTCATCGAGAAGAGCAAGATGGCCGTGGCGCACGTGGGCGACTCGCGCGTCTACGTGCTGCATCACGGCACGCTCGTGCGTATCACGCACGACCACTCCTACGTTGAGGAGCTCGTCGACGCCGGCGAGATCACCGCGGACGAGGCGCGCACGCACCCCTCGCGCTCCATCATCACCCGCGCGCTGGGCTCCGACCCAGACATGTACGCCGACCACTTCTCCCTTGAGGTCAACGACGGCGACCGCATCATCCTGTGCTCAGACGGCCTCTCGAGCATGATCTCTGACAGTGAGATCGAGTCTGTGGCCGTCTCGAGCGCCACGCCCCAGCAGGCGGCGGACAACCTCGTCTCCGCCGCGCTCACCGCGGGCGGCGCCGACAACGTGACGGTGGTCGTGGTCGACGTGCTCAACGACGGCCTCGTTGACGAGGTGCGCAAGAGAATCGCCAAGAGCGTTGCGGGCATTACGGGCATCATCCTGGGAATCGCCCTCGTCGTTACCCTCGTGGCGTTCACCTTCATCAGGGGCGAGTGGTTCCTCGGCATCAACGACGGCACCGTGGGCCTGTACCGCGGCGTCCAGGGCAGCTTCCTCGGCATCCCCACCTACGAGCTCGTGGGGACGAGCGCCGTCAGCGTCTCCGACCTCCCCGTTGCCATCCAGGACCAGCTCGAGGACGGCATCAGGGTCAACAACGAGGAGGCGGGCCGCGAGGCCATCAACTCCTACCGCCAGCAAATCGACGAGGACAAGCTGCGCGCCGCGGAGATTGCCGAGACGGCGCGCTCCGAGACCGAGGCCAACGCGGACGCGCCTCAGGACGCCGCCCCGGAGGGCGGCCAGGAGGCGCAGGAAACGGAGGAGCCCGAGGCGCCGGCTCCAAGCCAGACGGAGCAGACGGGCGCCGAGCCGCAGGACGGAGGTGAGTAGCATGCTGAGAAGGACGAGATACGCCGGCGCGGCCTCCCGCGCAGAGATGGACGCGATGGCGGCGCCCGCGCCGAGCGCCGCCCCGCTGGCCGACCGCGGGCACGGGCGCCGGAACACCGAGCTCCTCCTGCTCTTCATCGCCGCCATCCCCGTGGTGCTGCTCTACGCCATGTACGTGGTCAACTCGAGCCTCACGCTCAGCCTCTCCACGCTCGGGGTGCCGCTCGGCCTCTTTGCCGCGTTTGCGGCGGCCCACGTGGCGATCCGCTTCCTCGCGCCAGGGGCGGACCCGGCCATTCTCCCCATCGTCTTTGTCCTCTCGGGCGTGGGCATAACCTTCCTCACGCGCCTGGCGCCCGACTCCGCCGTCAGCCAGGTCGTATGGCTCTTCCTCTCCGTGGCCGCCATGGTGGCGGTCCTTGCCGTCGTGCGCGACCTCGACAGCCTCGCAGATTACAAGTACACGCTCGGCGTAGCCGGCGTGGTGCTTCTCGTGCTGCCCATGATCTTGGGAACCGAGCAGAACGGCTCCAAGCTCTGGATCTACATCGGCAGCTTCAGCTTCCAGCCCGGCGAGTTTGCCAAGATCCTCATCACGCTCTTCCTCGCGTTCTACCTGGCAACCAACCGAGAGGCGCTCTCGGCCTCCATGCGCAGCTTTGGGCCCATCCGCCTGCCGCGCCTGCGCATGCTGCTGCCGCTGCTCGTCATGTGGGGCATCAGCCTTCTTGTGGTGGTCTTCGAGACGGACCTCGGCAGCGCCCTGCTCTTCTTTGCGTTTTTCGTCATCATGATCTACGTGGCAACGGGCCGTGCAAGCTACGTTGCCGTGAGCCTGGGGCTTCTGGCCCTGGGCGGCGTGGCCTGCTACTTCCTCTTTGGGCACGTCCAGAACCGCATCAACATCTGGATTGACCCGTGGTCCGCGGCGGCCACCGGCGGGTATCAGATCGTCCAGTCGCTCTACTCGCTCGCCGATGGCGGGCTCACGGGCGTGGGCATTGGCAACGGGCTTGCCACCACCATCCCCTTTGTCCAGAGCGACTTCATCTTCTCTGCCATCGCCGAGGAGATGGGCCTCCTGGGCGGCTCCGCCATCCTGATCCTCTACCTGCTCTTCTGCGTGCGCGGCCTCGCAACCGCCGCCCGAGCCAAGTCCGACTGCTCTGCCTTTGCGGCCGTTGGCCTCACCTGCGCCATCTCCTTTCAGGCGTTTCTCATCGTGGGAGGCGTCACCAAGCTCCTCCCCCTCACGGGCGTCACGCTGCCCTTCATGAGCCAGGGCGGAACCTCGCTTCTGGCAAGCTTTGTCATCGTGGGCCTGCTCCTGCGCGCGGGCGACGAGGGCACCGGGCACGAGGCCGAGATGGCCAGCGCCTCGCAGCGCGAGAGCGAGCGCCGCGACCCCATCCTCACCCTCGCGAGCCAAGCGCCGGCGGGCGGCCAGGCGGGCGCCCACGTTGCCTCCGTGGTGCACGGCAGCCACGCGCGCGGCCACTTTGGCCTCACCACCGCCGAGTCCGGCGTGCTCGGCCGCGTGGCGCTGAGCAAGCGCCTCACCACGCTCATCACCGTCTTTGCGCTGTTCTTTGCCGCGCTGGTGGCAAACCTCACCTACGTGCAGCAGATCGACGCCGAGCGCGTGCAGAACATGCCGAGCAACAACCACACCATCGCTCGCAGCGCCTACGTGCAGCGCGGCGCGATCATCACCTCGGACGGCGTGACCCTCGCGGAGAGCGTGCAACAGCCCGATGGCAGCTACCTGCGCAGCTACCCGCAGGGCTCGCTCGCTCGCCACACCGTTGGCTACGTCTCCACGCAGTACGGCAGCGCGGGCATCGAGTCCACCATGAACGAGACGCTCACCGGCCGCAAGGACTACTCCAACTGGAGAAGCGCGCTCTACTCGCTGGCAGGCGTCTCTCAGCCCGGCTCAACGGTGGCGCTCACCATCAACTCGAGGATCCAGCAGGCTGCCGAGGACGCCCTCGTGGGCTACACCGGTGCCATCGTGGTGCTCGACCCCAAGACGGGAGCCGTCCTTGCCAAGGCCTCCTCGCCCACCTACACCGTGGAGAACCTCGAGCAGGCAATGCAGGGCACGGGCGGGGAGCTCCTCGACCGCACCACGCAGGCGCTCTACGCCCCCGGCTCCTCCTTCAAGGCGATCACCCTCTCCGCCGCGCTGGACTCCGGCACGGCAACGCTCGACGAGACCATCTACGCCGGCCCCTCGCTGGAGATCGGCGGCGCCGAGGTGAGCAACTACGGCCACAACGACTACGGCAGCCCCAGCCTCAAGGAGGCCTTTGCCCTCTCGTCCAACACCGCGCTCGGCGCGCTGGGCGTTGAGGTTGGCGCGGGCACGCTCGTGAGCTACGCCAACGCCTTTGGCTACGGGCAGAGCATTGGTCAGGACTTTGACTGCCTGCCCTCGCTCATGCCGGACCCGTCCGAGATGACGGAGTGGGAGACCGCATGGGCCTCCTGCGGCCAGCCCGTCGGCCAGCACGAGAGCCCCGCGGGCCCGCAGACCACCGTCATGCAGAACGCCGTCGTCGCCCAGGCCATCGCCAACGGCGGCGTGGCGATGAACCCCTACGTCGTTGACCACGTGCTCTCGCCGGAGGGCATCGAGACCTCCAAGACCTCCCCGCGCTCGCTGGGGCAGGTCATCTCGTCCACCACCGCCGAGCAGGTCAAGGAGGCCATGCTCGCCGTCGTGGACCACGGCACCGGTACGCGCGCCCAGGTCTGGGGCGTACAGGTTGCCGGCAAGACCGGAACCGCGCAGGTGGAGAACGGCAACATCAACTCGTTCTTCATCGGGTTTGCCCCCTATGACAACCCCACCCTCGTCATCTCCGTGTGCGTTGAGGGCCAGGGCGAGGACGTCGAGGGCTTTGCCGCGGGGTTTGCGGGACAGGTTCTCTCCGAGGCGCTTGCGATCCAGGCCTCGGGCACGGGCAACTAGGTGCGGGGAGTGAGACGCCAAGAAGAGCACAGAAGACGAGCAGAGACGCAGCCAGAAACGAACTACGACGAACATGAGGAGACGCGGGCGCATCCCGCGCGTGGATAGGAGAGACAATGTCAGCGATGGTTCTCGGGGGACGCTACCAGGTCCAGGACAAGATCGGCGCGGGCGGCATGGCCACGGTCTACCGTGGCCTTGACGAGGTCCTCGGTCGCACCGTGGCGATCAAGACCATGCTGCCGCAGTACGCCAACGACCCGTCCTTCGCAGCGCGCTTCAAGCAGGAGGCGCAGGCCGCCGCGGCGCTGCAGAGCCCCTACATCGTCTCTGTCTACGACTGGGGCAAGGACGCCGACACCTACTACATCGTCATGGAGTACCTGCGCGGGACCGACCTCAAGAGTGGCATCCGCAAGCACGGCGCCCTCGACTGCAAGAAGGTCGCGCAGATCGGCTCGCAGATTGCCCAGGCGCTCTCCGTGGCCCACAAGCACGACATCATCCACCGTGACATCAAGCCGCAGAACATCATGGTGCAGCCCGACGGCAACATCAAGGTGATGGACTTCGGCATTGCGCGCGCGAAGAACTCCGTCGCGTCGCACACCTCGTCGGTGCTCGGCACGGCCCACTACATCTCGCCCGAGCAGGCGCAGGGCAAGGATCTCACCGCCGCGAGCGACATCTACTCGCTCGGCGTCGTGCTCTACGAGGCCGCCACGGGGCAGCTTCCCTTCGACGGACCCGACGCCGTGAGCGTGGCGCTCAAGCAGGTGAAGGACCTGCCCGTGCCGCCGCGCCAGGTGAACCCGGCGATCGACCCCGCGCTCGAGGCGATCATCATGAAGGCGATGGAGAAGGATCCGCGCAACCGCTTCTCCACGGCAAACGAGATGCGCACCGAACTCAACAACTTCCTT
>DXAB01000204.1 GCA_019117265.1 Candidatus Olsenella pullicola | reverse complement strand
TCCGGGCGCGCCCCTTTGTGACTTTTCGAGAATGTAACGCCATTCGCGGCGTGACGCCCCTCCCGCGCGGACGCTGCTACCGTAGTCGGCATGGATTATGCTGCCGCACAGATCGCGATGATGGCCATGATGGTCATGGAGATGCCCAAGCCCGGGCACTCTGATGCGCTGTGCCGTGAGGCCGTGCGCTAGGAGACCGGGCGCCTTCACGGGTCACCTCCGGCGGGAGAGGGCCCACCCCCCATCCCCACTCATCGAGCGGAGCCTTTCGCATGATTCAGATCAAGAACCTCTGCAAGTCCTACGGCGCGCAGCCGGATGCGCCGCATGCCCTTGACGACGTCTCCATCGACATCGCCGACGGAGACATCATGGGCATCATCGGCATGAGCGGCGCCGGCAAGTCCACGCTCGTGCGCTGCATCAACCTGCTCGAGCGTCCTACCTCCGGCCAGATTCTCGTGGACGGCCAGGACGTCACCGGGCTCACGGGCGCCGCGCTGCGCGCGTATCGTCGCCGCGTGGCCATGATCTTCCAGAACTTTGGCCTTCTCGCCCAGAAGACGGTGCTCGCCAACGCGTGCTTCCCGTACCTGGCCGCCACGGGTCGCGTCACCGCCCAGAATCGCGAGCGAGCCCTCCAGCTTCTGGACCTCGTGGGCATGGCGGACCGTGCGGACTCCTACCCGAGCCAGCTCTCAGGAGGTCAGCAGCAGCGCGTGGCCATCGCCCGCGCGCTGGCGTGCGAGCCGGAGTACATCCTGTGCGACGAGGCGACGAGCGCCCTCGACCCGGCGAGCACCAACACCGTGCTCAAGCTCCTGCGCCAGATCAACCGTGAGACCGGCGTCACGGTCATCGTGATCACGCACTCGATGGGAGTGGTCGAGAAGATCTGCAAGAACGTCGTCGTGCTCGAGCACGGTCGCGTGGTGGAGCGGGGCAGCGTTGCCAGCGTCTTTGCCGCGCCGCAGTCGCAGGCCGCCAAGGTCCTGCTTGAGAGGGTTGATTGGGATGCCTAGCCTTTCCGAGTTCTTTGCCGAGTACGGTGAGCTGCTGCTCCAGGGCACCGGGGAGACGCTCGTGATGCTCTTTGTGCCCACGCTCATCTCGTATGTCCTGGGCATCGCCCTGGGCGTGGTGCTCTACCTCACGGCTCCCGGCTCGCTTCGCCCCGTGCCGGCGCTCAACGCCGTGCTGGGCTGGGCGGTCAACATCTGCCGCTCGTTCCCGTTCATCGTGCTCATGGTGTCCATCATTCCGCTCACGCGCCTCATCATGGGCACGGGCTCGGGCATCCTGGGCACCATCCCGCCACTCGTGCTCTCCGCCACGCCCTTCATCGCGCGCATGGTGGAGCAGTCGCTTGCGGAGGTCCCGCACGAGAGCGTCGAGGCCGTGGAGGCCTGCGGGGCGTCGGTGCCCCGCGTGGTCTTCTCGGCCCTTCTGCCCGAGGCGCTGCCTTCCCTTGTGCGCGGCGTGGCGGTGGTGCTCATCGCGGTGCTCGGCTACACCGCCATTGCGGGCGCCGTGGGAGCGGGCGGCCTGGGTGACATTGCCATCCGCTACGGCTACTACCGCTACCAGTCCGACGTCATGATCGCCGCGGTGGTCATCCTCGTGGTCATCGTGCAGCTGATCCAGAGCGCGTGCGACCTTTTGGCCCGCCGCGTCGACCATCGCTCCAACAGCTAACACATCACGTCTTTCTGCAGGTCGGAGGCACCCTCCTGCAGGGTAAGGAGAAGAACCATGAAGCTCGCAGATGCCAGCGTCTCCCGTCGCGCCCTTCTTGCCGGCCTTGCCGTCGCTGCCGTCGGCTCGCTTGCTGCCTGTGGTGGCGAGGAGAAGCCCGCGCACGAGCACGGCACGCTGAGGATTGGCGCCTCGCCGAGCCCACACGCGGAGATCCTGAACGACTTTGCCGCCCCGCGCCTCGAGGAGAGGGGCATCGCTCTCGACGTGGTCGAGTACACCGACTACCTCAAGCCCAACGAGGACGTGATCTCCGGCGAGCTTGACGCCAACTACTTCCAGCACATCAACTACCTCAACAACTACAACGAGGAGAACGGCTCCGACCTCGTGAACGCCGGAGCCATCCACTACGAGCCCTTTGGCATGTTCCCCGGCCGCTCTGACAGCCTCGACCCCATCGCCGACGGCGCCACGATCTCCGTGCCCAACGACCCCACCAACGAGGGCCGCGCGCTGCTTTTGCTGCAAGACCTTGGCCTCATCGCGCTCGACGAGGCGGCCGGCGTCACCGCAACGGTGAACGACATCACCGACAACCCCCATAACCTGCAGTTCCTCGAGCAGGAGGCAGCGGTTTTGCCCTCGACGCTCGCAGACGTGGACTTTGCCATCATCAACGGCAACTACGCCATCGACGCCGGCCTCTCGCTCTCCGATGCCGTGGCGACCGAGAACGCCGACTCCACGGCCGTTCGCGAGCAGTACGTCAACATCATCGCCACGCGCCCCGAGCTCGAGGACGACGAGTGCGTCGCCGCGCTCGTGGAGGTCCTCAAGGGTGACGACTTTGCGGCGTACCTGCAGCAGACCTTTGGTGAGTCCGTCCAGGCGTTCTAGCGCACGACGAAGGCGTTGGCGGGCAGGAGCGTGACGCCCAGATAGATGAGCATGGGCACGCTGAGCGCGAAGAGGAGCACCGGTATGATGACGAGCTTCCCGAGCGTCCTTCCCTCTGCCCGCCGGCGCTCCGCCGTGGCGGCAAAGTAGATGCTCACGACCACGCCCGCCACGAAGAGCGTGATGGCGATACCCACCACGAGGTAGAGAATCATGCCGACCATCCCTATGCCAGCAAGGAGCAGCATGAAGGTATAGCAGCCGCTTTTGCCCGTCATGGTTGCCCTCTCGGGGAATCCCTGGCCCGTCAGTTGTCGCTGCGGGAGAAGCCGTTTCTCATGCGCATGCTCGTCTCGTAGAGAACCCTGTCCAGAAGGTCCTCGGTCTGCCGGCGGCACTCGTCGGCGATTGCGGCGTTGCAGGCTGCGAGGTCGCCGCCCTCGGCGTCGCATGCGCGGACCAGCGCCGCGCAGCGCGCCGTGAGCGCCTCCTGATAGCGCTCCACGTGCGGGAGGCACGCTCCGTAGGCGGCGTCGGCGAGCGCCCCGATGAGGCGGTTCGCCCAGTAGAAGTTCTCGCTCGTCACGCGCGTGGTGGTGTCCTCAAGGTACGCCGGCGTCTCGCAGACGTTGGCGTAGAGGGGGACGAGGGCGTTAAAGGCGTTGCTGCCGTAGGCGATCCACTGCAGCGCGGCGCGCTCGGGCGCGACGTGTGGGCGCAGCTGCAGCACCGCGAGCTGGCTGTTGCGGTTGATGCCAATGGGGCGGTAGCGACCGGCCTTCTCGCCGCCGGCATAGGGATCGTAGGGCGTGCCCTGGTAGTGGAGGGAGAGAACGTACTTCACGTCCTCGATGGTGAGCTTGCGCTCGGGCTCGCGGCACCAGGGGATGGTGTCGCTCTCGGGGCCAAAGTCCGCCGCAGGCGCGGCGGTGTCCCAGGGGCCGGCATGCGGGTTGAGCGCGCGCTGCATGGCCCAGGCACGGGGCGTGTTGTAGACGTGGTCGGAATCCGAGTGGCTGCCAAAGGCGTCGCGCGGGTTGAAGTGCGTGCCGCGCAGCCCGATCGTGAGGTCGAGGTGATTCTCGGCCATCCACTCGCGAAGATCGGCCGAGCACATGCTCTCCACCTGCTCGCCAAAGGCATCGTCGAGGTCAAAGTCATCGATACCGAGCTGGTTGGGCATGGTGACGTAGCAGTCGTCGGGAACGCGCCTCGCAATCCAGTGGTGGCCGCCCACGGTCTCCATCCACCAGATCTCGTTGGCGTCGGAGAAGGCGATACCGTTCATCTCGTAGGTTCCGTAGCGTTCGAGCAGCGCGCCCAGGCGCCCCACGCCGTCACGGGCGCTCGTCATATAGGGGAGGACGAGCGTGACCATGTCCTCCTCGCCGATGCCGCCTGGTTTGCCGGTCTCCTTGTCGTAGCGCACGAGCGGGTCCGCGGCGAGGACGCGCTCGTTTGAGGTGAGCGTCTCCGTGGCGCTCATGCCGACGTTGCGGGCGCTGAAGCCCGCCTCCTCCCAGAGGCCCTCCTTGAGGTCGGCGTTGGGAAGGGCGGTGTAGCGGACGCCGCCCTCGGGAAGCTCGATCCTGAGGTGGGAAATAACGCTTTCATAGACGTCCCCCGCCTTGGGCGCCTCGCGCGCGACAAAGCGCTTGGGGCAGAACTCGCCGTTTGCGGAGTCCTCGTTGCGGGCCACGATGGTCGATCCGTCGTAGCTGGCCCTCTTGCCAATGAGGATGGTGGTGCAGGGCATGGTGCCTCCTCGTCTCCGTCTCGCTTTGTGGGCAAAGGTACCACAGCGCCACCCTCCGTGCATGAGTCTCACGTGTGGGTGGCCTCTTACAGGGATATTACTGTGCAAAATGCCCGCTCGTGCCACATTCTCCGGCCCCGCTGTGCAAAATGCCCGCTCGTGCCACATCAATCGTGACCCTTTGGCTCATATTGATTCCAAACTTAATGTCCCCAACTGGGCTTTTCCGTCGCGAAGCTCGTGGCGCCCAGAAAAACTTGTAGCACGAGCGAGCATTTTGCACAGCGGAATCCGTAAATGTGGCACGAGCGATCTTTTTGCACATCGCGTTACGGGTCGTTGTGCGCTTGCGGCCCAGGCGCGATAATGCGATGGCACGCAAACGAGTTACACGGAGGAACGTCGCATGTCGATGAAGTTCAAGCGCCTTCTGCCCATTCCCAAGGACATTCGAGCCGAGATGCCGCTCTCGCCCGAGATGGCCGAGCGCAAGGCGAGCTTTGACGCCGCGGTCTCTGCGGTGCTTCGCGGCGAGGACGACCGCCTGCTCCTCATCATTGGTCCCTGCTCGGCGGACCGTGAGGACTCCGTGCTCGATTACGTCACGCGTCTTGCCAAGCTCGCTGAGACGGTGAGCGAGCGCCTTGTCGTCATCCCGCGCGTCTACACCAACAAGCCGCGCACCAAGGGCACTGGCTACAAGGGCCTGCTCCACAACCCCGATCCCGAGGCCGCCGACGACATGCTCGGGGGCGTCAAGGCCATTCGTCGCATGCACCTGCGCGTTGTGGAGGAGACCGGTCTCTTCACCGCCGACGAGATGCTCTATCCCACCAACTACCAGTATCTCATCGACCTCCTGGCCTACATTGCGGTGGGCGCGCGCTCCGTCGAGAACCAGGAGCATCGTCTCGTGGCCTCCGGAGTTCCCATGCCCGTGGGCATGAAGAACCCCACCGGCGGGTCCACCGACGTCATGCTGAACTCCATCTACGCGGCCCAGCAGCCCCAGACCTTCATCTTCCGAAATTGGGAGGTCCAGACCACCGGCAACCCGCTCGCGCACTCCGTCCTTCGCGGCTACGTTGGCCTCGACGGAATCAACTACCCCAACTACCACTACGAGTACCTCGAACGTCTTGCCGAGAAGTACACCGAGGACAGGTTCCGCAACCCCGCCGTGGTCATTGACTGCAACCACGACAACTCGGGTAAGCGCCCTCTTGAGCAGATTCGCATCTGCCACGAGGTGCTCGACTCCGCGCATCGCTCGACGGAGATCAAGCGCCTGGTGCGCGGCTTCATGGTGGAGAGCTATCTCGAGGACGGCAACCAGCCCGTAAACGGTGGCGTGTATGGCAAGTCCATCACGGACGCCTGCCTTGGCTGGGAGAAGACCGAGCGCCTCGTGAAGGAGATCGCAGAGCGCTCGTAGCGGACGCCGTCCGTCGGCAATGACGACGCATCCCCTCGACAACGCCCCCCGGGTACGGGGATAATCGGACGGAGAGACAGACAGGCCGTCGGAAAGGGGCTTGATGATGACTTCCGCTGTTCGCTCGCTTTGTCTGAGCGCCTGCGCCCTCGCTGCCGCCACCTCCATGACCGTTGCCCTTGCGGGTTGCGGTCCCACGCAATCCTCGTCCCAGGGTGAGGGGGACTCCCAGGTTGTCGAGCCGAGCGGTCAGGGCGAGGCCGACGACGCCCCCGCAATCGCCTCATCCTTCATCGCGGAGGGCAACGGCTTTACGATCGAGGTGTTTGACCTCGCGGTCGACGAGAATGGCTGCGGCGTGGCATCCTTCTCGCTCACCAATCCCGACGGGCTCCTTGGCACGCTGGGAGCCTCCGGCGAGTTTGTCCCGGAGGATGGCACCGCGTCCGGTCTGGATGCGGTCCAGCTCCGCGTGGGGGCGGAGGGCGCGGCAAACGCCCGCTATGCGATTAACGAGACCGCCACGACGGACACCGCGCTGGGCGGGACGGTGTACTTTGACGCGCGCGGCCCGGAGGCTCTCTCGGACGGGTTGGCTTGGGTTCTGACCTGGCACGAGGGCGAGGGCGATGACTACGCGGGCTTTGAGGGCACCGCCGACGCCTTTGTCCCCGAGAGCGTGACGAGCTCAACAGCCCTTTCGGACGAGACGGGCGCCACGGGCTCCCTCAGCGCCCTCGGCGTTGTGATCAATGCCGGCGTGAATCCCGAGGAAGGTCAGTTTGTCGACGGGCGGGTGTCGCTTCAGCTGACGGACGGTTCAGAGGTCGTTGTCTACGGCGACGAGGGAGCCATGTCGGCCACGCAGTCCGCCCGCGCGGACGGCTCCTCGTCCTACGCGTTTGCCGAGAAGGTCGACCCCGCCTCGGTGGCGAGCGTCACCCTCGAGGGGACCCGCCTCGGGGCGGACGGCGCGGAGCAGGCGGAGACGCACGTGCTCAGGCCGAGCGCCTAGCCGCTCCTACCTTCCGCGCTCTGCGCGACGCTGGGCGCGGGCTCGCAGGGCTATCGTGCGGAGCTCCTTGGCGCGGGCGGCGTCCATGGCCTTGACGCCCTTGAGCGGATACTTGATGCCGAGCTTGTCGTACTTGACCTTGCCCATGGTGTGGTAGGGGAGAAAGTCGAGCCCCACGACGTTGTCCCAGTTTCCGATGATGCGGCCCACTGCGGCGCACTCCTCCTCCGAGTCCGTGAGGCCGGGGACGACGACATGACGGATGAGGGTGGGGATGCCCCTTCGCGCAAGCTCGTCGCCGAGCTCGAGGGCGTGGCTCGCAGGCATGCCGCAGAGTGACTCGTGAAGCGAGGGGTCTGAGGTCTTGATGTCCAGCAGGACCATGTCCGTCGCGTCGAGAAGTGCGGAGAAGCGATCTGCGTGCTCGGCGGAGAAGGTGGCGGCAGAGGTGTCCAGGCAGGTGTGGATGCGGCCGGCAGGGGCCTTGTGTGCCTCCTCGAAGAGCGCAGTCACGAAGTCCGGCTGCGCCATGGGCTCGCCCCCCGTGACGGTGATGCCGCCGCTCCTGTAGAAGGGGCGGTTGCGCTCAAAGCGCTCGAGCACTTCCGCCACGGTGACGCTCGTTCCGGGACCGGTGCCGTCCGCGCGACCAAACTCCCAGGTGTCAGGGTTGTGGCAGTACTGGCAGCGCATGGGGCAGCCCTGGCAGAACACCACGAGCCTCGTGCCGGGGCCATCCACGGTTCCAAAGCTCTCGATCGAGTGCAGCCTACCCACGACGCTCAGATTGCTGTTCTCGGTATCCACAGTCACATTCGCACCTTCCACCCAAACACGTAATACAACCATGATAGAGCGAACGGCCCGGGATGTTGCGTGGCAGAGTTTCTGAGCGCCAAAGGCGCGAAGCACTCTGCGGAGCAACTTCCCGGGCCGTCAGCCTAACAGGTTAGGTAGACCTTACATCGCCTCGTGGAAGGTACGGGAGATGACGTCGTCCTGCTGCTTCTTGGTGAGGGAGTTGAACTTCACCGCGTAGCCAGAGACGCGAATGGTGAGCTGAGGGTACTTCTCGGGGTGAGCCTGGGCGTCAAGCAGGGTCTCCTTGGTGAAGACGTTGACGTTGAGGTGGTGGCCGCCCTCCTCGACGTAGCCGTCGATCATGCCGACGAGGTTATCAACCTGCTCGGGAGCAACAGTGGCGCTCATGTGAGTTCCTTTCTCGTGTGGGTCGCCCCGGGGTGGGGCGACCCTCTCTGTCTCTCACAGTGTACCCGATAATTGCGACTAAGTTAGTGACAATTATCGAATTCCTCCGAACGGACTAGCAGCAGCCGCAGTCGGGGGCGGGGTTCTCGATCTGGATGTCCACGCCGAGGGCGTCGAGGTCGAGCTCGTCGAACATGACGGCGTCGCTCTTGCCGAGGGCGTTGGGGACGATGGAGAACGTGTTGGAGATGCCGTCCTGGGCGTCCTTGAACGGGAGCTTGGCGACGGAGGCGAGCGACGCCACGGCGCCGTGGGTGTCACGACGGTGCATCGGGTTGGCACCCGGGGCGAAGGGCTCGCCGGCGCGGCGGCCGTCGGGCGTGTTGCCGGTGGCGTTGCCGTAGACGACGTTCGAGGTGATCGTGAGGATCGAGGTGGTGGGGACGGAGTTGCGATAGGTGTCCGTCTCGCGGACGTACTTCATGAAGACCTCGACCACGTCGTGGGCAATCTGGTCCACGCGGTCGTCGTC
>DXAB01000203.1 GCA_019117265.1 Candidatus Olsenella pullicola | reverse complement strand
CCGTCCCCCCTTGCCTGAGAGGAATAACCCGTCCCCCCTTGCCTCACCCGCGGTCGACCATGTCGGGGAAGGCGAGGTAGACCGTGGTGCCCACGCCCTCCGCGGACTCCAGCCACACGGAGACGCCCATCTTGTCGCAGAGCTCGCGCACGAGATAGAGCCCCATGCCGGTGGAGCGCGCAAAGCGGCGGCCGTTCTCGCCGGTGAAGCCCTTGTCAAAGACGCGCCCCACGTCAGCGGCGAGGATACCCACGCCGTCATCGGCAATGGAGAGCACGGTCTCCCAGGAGTCGAGGCCCGTCTCGCGGCGCGCCGCCGAGATGCGCACGCGGCCGCTCCCGTCCTTCTCGCTACGGTACTTTGCCGCGTTAACGAGCACCTGGCCGATCACAAAGGAGAGCCACTTGGGGTCGGCGCGCACCGTGAGGTCAAGCTCGCCAAGGTTGGGTACCACATGGGCGCCGATGAGCGTGCGGGCCTTATGGCGCAGGGCGTCGCGCACCACCTCGGAGAGCACCACCTCGCGAATCTGGAAGTCGCGGTCGAGCGACGTGCCGCGCGAGTAGTAGAGGGCCTGCTCGACATAGCCCTCGATGGCATCTACCTCAGCATCCATGGCGTCGACCTCGGGCGAGGGGTTGTTCTTGGCTATGAGGTGCGCGGCGGCGATGGGCGTCTTGATCTCGTGAACCCAGGTCTCAACGTACTCGCGATACTCTCGGGAGCGCCTACGCGCGGCGGCAATGCGGTCACGCATGGCCTTGGACTCGCGGTCGAGCGCGTCATAGAAGAGCTCGCCCTCAAGAAAGCCCGGGCGCTCGACGAGCTCCGTCGTGAGGTATGTCTCGTCCAGGGCGTCCAACATGTCAGAGATCCGCTGGTAGAAGGTTCGACGATGCAGCCAGTCGAGCAGCAGGGCGAGCGCGGCCGCAATCACCAGGACCGCGCAGACAAAGGCGACGGCCGCGGCGTCAAGCCCGTAGACGCTCATGACGAGCGCGCAGAACGCGAGCGCCGCCACGCCCACCACGAGCGGGACCAGACGGTCGGCGATGTACGCGCCAAAGCCCATGCTCTTCTCTCCTCTTCTTGATATGGCGGGGCAGTTTGGTGACGGAGGTGGTGACAAAGGTGACAGGGTAGTTTGTCATGAACGATTTCATGACAAACTACCCTGTCACCTTTGTCACCACCCCTGTCACCAAACTACTCCACCAGATACCCCATACCGCGTTTGGTGAGCACAAAGTCCTCAACGCCGATCTTGGCAAGCGTGGCGCGCAGGTGGCTCACGTTCACCGTGAGCGTGTTGTCGTCCACGAACTCGTCGGAGGCCCAGAGCTCCTCCTGGATGCGCTGGCGGCTCACCACCGCGCCGGCGTTGCGCATGAGCAGCGCCAAGATGCGCAGCTCGTTTTTGGTGAGCTCGGCGGTGCGACCGGCCGCGCTCACCCGGCAGCGCGCCGTGTCCAGCGTGACGCCGCCGTGAGAGATCTCCGCCGCGGCGGCACCCTCGCCGTAGCTGCGCTTGAGCACGGTCGCCACGTGGGCAAGAAGGACCTGGTCGTTGTAGGGCTTGGGCACGAAGTCATCCGCGCCGAGGGAGAGCGTGAGCAGCTCGTCCATGTCGTTGTCGCGGCTCGTGACCACGACGATGGGCACCTCCGAGCGCCGGCGCACCTCGCGACAGACGTACTGCCCGTCCACGCCCGGGAGGTTGAGGTCAAGAAGCACCAGGTCGGGCGTGGCGGCGAGGACCTGCTCGACGGTGTTGGAGAAGTCCGTGAGCGCCACGGCCTCGTAACCGTTGCGCTCGAGCAGGACGCAGAGCTCGTCGCGCAGGCGGGCGTCATCCTCCACAACCAAAAGCCGTCTCATGGGCACCTCCCACTTGAGGTTCTTCTCGCCATCTTGCCATGAGGGTAGCACAGGGGACGGGCAATGGCGCCCGCCGCGCCCCGGACCCGCGAGGAAAGCGGCCCCGTCACGCACCACCCGGTTTTGGGCAAAATGTTTGATGCGCTTGTCGGTCCATATCAAATCTTTGCCCCACAAGCGAGAAGAGCGTGCTCATATGACGCCCTTCTCGCCCCATCTGGGTGGTTTGCCCCGCCTTGCCTGGCGCAGACATAAAAGATTTGCCCCAATACCAGGAGAAACGTTACGAATCCGGCCTTACGGGCAGCGCGGGGCGGCAAGAAACCCAGAACTTGCCGTATTGGGACAAGGGGCCGTATGAGACCCGCCCCTTCCGAGACAGCTCGTCGACTGTACCAGGGGTCGTATCCCGCACGGCCCGACACTGCCGCACCGCGCCCCCACGTCACGCGCGCGTTACGCCCGCACGCGCCCAGTCGCAGGCGGGCTATGATATGAGGACTGTGCGACAAGACCGAAAGGCTCGTGACCCATGACCATCGTCGACATGCTGCGCACCAATGCCGAGAAGTACCCCAATGAGGTGGCGCTCGTTGAGGTCAACCCCGAGCGGCGCGAGAACCGCCACATCACCTGGCGCGACTACGACCTCGTGGAGACCACCGAGGACGAGCCGTTTCGCCGCGAGATGACGTGGTCGGTCTTTGACGAGAAGGCCAACCGCTTTGCCAACCTGCTGCTCTCCCGCGGCGTGCACAAGGACGACAAGGTGGCCATCCTGCTCTACAACTGCATCGAGTGGCTGCCGCTCTACTTTGGCGTCCTCAAGTCCGGCGCCACGGTGGTGCCGCTGAACTTCCGCTACTCCGCCGACGAGATCGAGTACTGCCTGGACAAGGCCGACGTGGACATCCTCGTCTTTGGCCCGGAGTTCATCGGCCGCGTGGAGGAGATCGTCGACCGCATCCAGGCGGGGCGCCTGCTCTTCTACGTGGGCGACGACTGCCCCACCTGGGCGGAGTCCTACCGTGAGCTGGCGAGCCTGTGCTCCTCGGCCGACCCGCGCATCCCGCTTTCCGAGGACGAGGACGCCGCCATCTACTTCTCCAGCGGCACCACGGGTTTTCCCAAGGCCATCCTGCACCACCACCAGAGCCTCACGCAGGCCGCCGAGATGGAGCAGCGCCACCACGGGCAGGCCCACGACGACGTGTTTCTCTGCATCCCGCCGCTCTATCACACGGGCGCCTGCATGCACTGGCTGGGCAGCCTCATGGTGGGCGGGCGCGGCGTGCTTCTGCGCGGCGTCTCCCCCAAGACCGTGCTCGAGACCGTCTCAAGCGAGGGGTGCACCATCGTGTGGCTGCTCGTGCCCTGGGCGCAGGACATCCTCGTTGCCATCGAGGAGGGCACGGTGCGCCTCTCAAACTACCGCCTGGACCAGTGGCGCCTCATGCACATCGGCGCTCAGCCCGTCCCGGCAAGCCTCATCCAGCGCTGGCGCCAGGTCTTCCCGCACCACGCCTACGACACCAACTACGGCCTCTCGGAGTCCATGGGCCCGGGCTGCGTGCACCTGGGGATCGAGAACATCGACCGCGTGGGCGCCATCGGCGTGCCGGGGTATCGCTGGGAGTGCAAGATCGTTGACGAGAAGGGCGCGGAGCTGGGAACCGACGAGGTCGGCGAGCTCTGCGTGCGCGGCCCCGGCCTCATGGAGTGCTACTACAAGGACCCCGTGGCAACCGCGGAGACCCTCGTCGACGGCTGGCTGCACACCGGCGACATGGCCCGGCGCGACGCAGACGGCTTCTACTGGCTGGTGGACCGCAAGAAGGACGTCATCATCATGGGTGGCGAGAACCTCTACCCCGTGCAGATCGAGGACTACCTCATGGGGCACCCCGCGATTCACGACGTGGCCGTGATAGGACTCCCCGACGAGCGCCTCGGCGAGATCGCCTGCGCCATCGTTGAGCCCAAGCCCGAGCACAATGACCTCACGGAGGACGAGGTCAACCGCTTCTGCAAGGGGCTGCCGCGCTACAAGCGGCCCCGCAAGATCATCTTTGCACCCGTGCCGAGAAACCCCACGGGCAAGATAGAGAAGCCGGCGCTTCGCGCAAAGTACGGGGCAGACGCCCTCGTCGCCCGCGAGACCCGCCACTAGCCGATGAAAGGCGACTGCCGCTTTTCATCGCCCACAGGAGAGGAGAGACATGGAGAAGCACCTCATGTCCGGCAACGAGGCCATCGCCCAGGGTGCCTGGGAGGCCGGCGTGGCCATCGGCGTGGGCTACCCGGGCACGCCGTCCACCGAGACGCTCGAGTCGCTCGTGCGCAAGGATGACGTCTACTGCGAGTGGTCCCCCAACGAGAAGGTCGCCTTCGAGGTGGGCCTGGGCGCCGCCATCGCCGGCGCGCGCTCGCTCGTCACGATGAAGCACGTGGGCGTCAACGTGGCCGCCGACCCCTTCATGGCCGCCGCGTCCACCGGCGTGAACGCCGGCCTCGTGCTCCTGGCCGCCGACGACCCCTCCTGCTACTCGTCCCAGAACGAGCAGGACTCGCGCTTCTACGCCGCCTTCGGCCGCATCCCCTGCCTCGACGTCGCCGACTCGCAGGACTGCTACGAGATGGCTCGCGCCGCCTTTGAGCTCTCCGAGCGCTTTGACACGCCGGTCATGCTGCACGAGACCATGCGCATCGCACACACCCGCACGCTCGTGGCCGCCTCCGGGGCGCGCGAGGCCGTGGCGCCGCGCGACTACGCGGATGACATCCCCAAGTACGTCATGATGCCCGCCAACGCAGTCAAGCGCCGCGCCGTGGTGGACGAGCGCCAGGCGGCGCTCGAGGAGTACGCGGAGACCTGCCCGTTCAACCATGTGGAGCGCCGCAGCGAGAAGATCGGCGTCATCTGCGCCGGTGCCGTCTACCAGCACGTCCGCGAGGCGCTGCCCGAGGCCTCCACGTTCAAGCTCGGCCTTGCCTGGCCGCTGCCCGCCCGCGCGCTCGCCGACTTTGCCGCGTCCGTCGACGCGTGCTACGTGATCGAGGAGGCAAGCGACTACTTCTCCTCGCGCGTCCGCGCCCTCGGCATCGAGCTCGCCGAGCCGCCCGCCGCTCCCCTGCCCGTCGCCGGCGAGCTCAAGCCCCAGCTCATCCGCGCCGCCTTTGGCGTGGAGCAGCCCGCGCACCTCGCGCCCGCCACGGACCTGCCGCCGCGCCCGCCGGCGTTCTGCCCCGGCTGCCCGCACCGCCTCGTCTTCTGCGAGCTGCGCCGCCTCAAGGCCATCGTCACCGGCGACATCGGCTGCTACACGCTCGGCGCCGTCGCGCCCTACGGCGCGTGCCACACGGTGATCGACATGGGCGCCTCCCTCTCCATGGCGCACGGCATGGAGCTCGCCGCCGCGACCGAGCGCACCGGGCGCCCCGTCGTGGGCGTCATCGGCGACTCCACCTTCGCCCACTCCGGCATCACGAGCATGCTCGGCACCATCTACAACGGAGGCACCGGGACCCTCTGCATCCTGGACAACCGCACCACGGCCATGACCGGCACGCAGGGCAACCCCGTGAACGGCGTCACCCTCACGGACAGCTCGCACAAGATCGGCCCGCTGGACAACCCCACCGGCAAGGCGCTCGACCTTCTCGCCCTGTGCCGCGCGATGGGCGTGGAGGACGTGGCGGAGGTCGACGCCCAGGACCTCCAGGCCGTGCGCTCCGCGCTCAGGGCCGCCGTGGCCAACACCGAGCAGCTCTCCGTCATCGTCTTCAAGGCGCCGTGCCGCCTCATCGACCGCAGCCGCGGCAAGCAGCCCACCATCCGCGACTGCCGCGCGTGCGGCCAGTGCGTCAAGATCGGCTGCCCGGCGCTCGGACGCGCCAAGGACGGCACGGCCGCGATCGACCCCGCGCAGTGCGTTGGGTGCGACCAGTGCGTCCAGTCCTGCCCGTTCGGCTGCATCACGAAGGAGTAAGTCATGGCAGATACCGAGAAGAGCGGTGCCGTTGTTGACGGAACCAAGACCATCCTCCTCGTGGGCGTGGGCGGCCAGGGCACGATCCTCGCGGGCAAGCTCCTCGCGACGGTGGCGGCCGGGGCGGGCCTCGACGTCAAGGTCTCCGAGATCCACGGCATGAGCCAGCGCGGCGGCTCCGTGAGCACGGTCATCCGCCTCGGCGAGCGCGTCGCCACGATGGTGTGCGACGACGGCTGCGCCGACGTGGTCGTGGCCTTCGAGGCGGTGGAGGCGCTGCGCGCCCAGCAC
>DXAB01000202.1 GCA_019117265.1 Candidatus Olsenella pullicola | reverse complement strand
GACGATGGCCGTCTTTCCCACGCCCGGGTCTCCCAGGATGAGCGGGTTGTTCTTCTGGCGGCGCGCGAGGACCTGCATGACGCGCTCGATCTCGCGGTCGCGGCCGATGACGGGGTCAAGCCTGCCGTCTGCGGCGAGCTTGGTGAGGTTGCGGCCGTACTGCTCCAGGACGGAGCCCTCCTCGCCCTGCTGCTGCGGGCCGGGGCCGCCAAAGCCCGCCATGCGCACGTCCGCGGTCGCGGGCTGCTGGGAGGACTCGGAGCTCTTGCCGGCGAGCTCGTTCACGGCGTTGCGGACGGCATCGCCCGAGACGCCCATCTGGCGAAGCGCGTCCATGGCGCGGCCGTTGCCCTCGGCCACGATGCCCAGGAGCAGGTGCTCCGTGGCAATGTAGGTCTGACCGTGGGTCATCGTCTCGCGGTAGGCCCCCTCGAGCACGCGCTTTGCGCGCGGCGTGAAGGGGATGTGGCCACCGGGAACGGGCTCGCCGTCCCCCTCGGTGATGGCGCGGATGGTGGCAAGGGTCTCGTCGTAGGTCACGTCGAGCTTGGCAAGCGCCTGGGCCGCCACGCCCTCGCCCTCCTTGATGAGGGCCAGGAGCAGGTGCTCCGTGCCAACGTACATCTGCCCGAGGTTGCGCGCCTCGTCCTGGGCGAGGCTCATCACCTTGCGGGCCTTGTCAGTGAACTTCTCGAACATCTGTGGGCAATCCTTCCATAGAGGTTTCGCAATTATAGCTTGTACCCAGGGGGCGTTCCGCGCAAACACGTTAAGCGACGCGCCGTTCTTCTCGCCCGCGCCCCTCGCCCCAATCGGCCCCTCGCCAGGTGTATCCGCCAGGTGTATTGCTCACTCAATACACCCAAGCCACATTTGCCGTGTGGTCGATACACCTGACAATTATTAGGCGCAGGCAGGGATACACCTGGTGAATGCACCTGCGGGACTATTCCGAATAGCGGGGGTCGGGCGGCAGCAGCTGACCGAGAAGCACGATGCGCTTCTTGCGAGCCTGCTGATCGGCGATGCTGTCGGCAACGCGCCTCAGAAAGCCCTCGTCCTCGTGCGGCGCGAGCTTCTTGGCAACGAGCCGCACAAAGCGCTCGAGGGACGCCGCGTTTCTGATGTCGTCATACGTCGCAGGGACCAGCGCGATGTCGCACGCAGCGTAGTCCTGTACGCGGAAGCTGTCCTCCACGTACGCCGAGGACTGGCCGTGAGCGCCGCCGTTGTACTCCGACGCCACACGATGCTTCGGCCAATGAAAGTCCGGGCGCATCGTCTGGTGCTTGACGACGTCGCGCGCGTCTTCCGGCCACTCCACGGGCTCGTTCTCGACAAAGTCCGGGAGCGGGATGCCGCCGCGCCGGGGCGGCAGTCTCATGACAAGGGAGAGCAGTGTCTCCCCAGGAGAGCCGGATCCGTCCTTGGCATAGCTCGCCACCTCCCTCGCAAGGCGCAGCCCCTGAAGCCTTGACAGCTCGCCGAGCTGAAGACGCAGATCATCCGCGCTCCCCACGCTCTCAACGTCATAGGCGCACTCGCCCGTCAGCGGTGCGCACGGGTCGCGGGCATAGAGACCGCACGCCTCCATGGCAAGGGAGAGCAGGCGGACGAACGCCGCGTCCTCGGAGATCGCGCCGCCCCGCACGAGCTTCAGGAGCCTGCGCGCAAAGCCCACGAGGCTGATGCCCGGCGACTCGACAAACAGGCGCACCGGGACCCGCTCGGAGCCAAAGGGCGTCCCGTCCTCCCTGATGACCTCAAGGAAGGAGCCCTCGGGAAGGCGGGCGAGAAATGCCCGCGGGTCTACCAGAGAGGACTGCGAGCGCGTCTCGCGCGAGAAGGACGCGAGCGAGAGGGGCCTTGCCGCGGTAAATCCGGAGAGCTCCTGGGGGAGCGCCTCGCGAAGCGCCGCTGGGTCAACTGGCTCGGCAGCGGGGCGACAGACGCCGCCCTCGCAGGGAACGAGCCGCAGGGCCGGGTCGCGCCTCGCAAGGCGCGTGAGCTTGAGGGAGTCCGCTCCCGAAAGAAAGGCATTCATGGCATCCCCTCCCAACCGGCGAGGGAAAACCGTACCAGAGCGCTCTGACGGCAAGCTTTCCTCAGGCTGCCGCCGGCCTGCGCCTAGCTTTCACGGACCCACAAACACCGAGGTTGGGATCAGAGGCAGTTGGGCTGGCACCCTTTGGGGGCGCCGACAAGAACCACGAAACCTCCGCAAGCGTACGATGCGGGCAATCGCGGGCCAAACGGGGGGCAGCCAGCACATCCGGCGGGTGCGCGCCGCAGGTGCATTCGTCAGGTGTATGGAGGGCGCACGCCAAAAGCGCCGCAGGTGTATTGAGTAACGAGAAAAACCGCGCAGGTGCATCCAGTCGGGAATACACCTGCTGGATACACCTGCACGGAACGGCAGATCAGAGACGAGAGGGACGAAAGGGACTCGAAGGGCGCCGGGCTACGCCCCAAACGTGTCGCGGTCGGGCGCGATGGCCTTCATCGCGTCGATGGTGCGCGAGAAGAGCTCGTCGAGCTCCCAGCCACAGAGCTCGGCGCCCTTGCGGATGACGTCGCGGCTGCAGCCGGCGGCAAAGCGCTTGTCCTTGAACTTCTTCTTGAGCGACTTAACCTCGAAGTCCATGACGGACTTGCTCGGGCGCATGATCACGGCCGCACCGATAAGGCCCGTGAGCTCGTCCACGGCAAAGAGGACCTTCTCCATGGGGAGCTCGGGCGCGGGCAGCTCGGGGTTGTTGTCGGAGTTGTGCGACTGGACGGCGCGCACGAGCTCCTCGGAGCCGCCCGCCGCACGCAGCAGCTCGGCCGCGTAGACCGTGTGGCCCACCGGGTCGTCGGCGTGCTCCTCCCAGTCGAGGTCGTGCAGGATGCCCACGACCTCCCAGAAGTCCGCGTTCTCGGGGTCCATCTGCTCGGCAAAGACGCGCATCACGCCGCCGACGGTCTCACCGTGCTCGATGTGGAACTCCTCGTGGTTGTGCTCCGCCAGAAGCGCGAGCGCCGCGTCGCGGGAGATTCCGGCGACAAGCGCCGCAGTGGCCTCCGCCGCAGCCGCCGTGACCTTCTCGCTGTCCTTTGCGATGGCGTCCACAGAGGCAGCGGCGTTGTCCGTCACCACGCCCGCAACCTGCTCCTCGATGTCCGCGCGCGTGATGGCCTCGGGCTTCATGGCAGGGAAGAGCAGGACGTCGCGGATGGCGGGCTGGTCGCAGAAGAGCATGACCATGCGGTCGATGCCGTAGCCGATGCCGCCCGCCGGCGGCATGCCGTACTCGAGGGCGCGCACGTAGTCGTAGTCGTAGCCCATGGCCTCGTCGTCGCCCATGCCCTTGGCGGCAACCTGCTCGGCAAAGCGGCCGGCCTGATCAACGGGGTCATTGAGCTCGGAGAAGGCGTTGGCGTACTCGTGGCCGGCAATGACCAGCTCAAAGCGGTCGGTGAGGCGCGGGTCCTCGGCCTTGCGCTTGGAGAGCGGGGAGACCTCCTCCGGGTAGTCGCACACGAAGGTGGGGTTGACGATGGTCTTCTCGCCCAGCTCGTCGTAGAGCTCAAAGAGGAGCTTGCCGGCACCCCAGTTGGGCTGGACCTCGATGCCGTTCTTCTCGCAGAGCTCGCGCAGGTGCTCGACGGGGGTGTCCATCGTGAGCTTCTCGCCCACGCACTCGGAGGCGATCTCGGAGAGCGGGCGGCTCGCCCAGGTGCCGGACATGTCGATCTCCTGGCCCTGGAAGGTGATGACCTCGTGGCCCTCCTCGCAGCCGCAGACCTCGCGCGCGATGGCCTTGAACAGGCCCTCGGAGAGGCGCTTCATGCCCTCGAGGTCGGAGTAGGCGCAGTAGGCCTCCATCGAGGTGAACTCCGGGTTGTGCGTGAGGTCCATGCCCTCGTTGCGGAACTGGCGGCCGATCTCAAAGACGCGCTCCATGCCGCCAACGATGAGACGCTTGAGCGGGAGCTCGGTGGCGATGCGCAGGTAGAAGTCGCGGTCGAGCGCGTTGAAGTGCGTCACGAACGGACGAGCGTTGGCGCCGCCGAGGATGGCGTGCATCATCGGCGTCTCGACCTCCATGTAGCCCTCGGCCTCCATGTAGCGGCGGATGAGGGAGATGATCTGGCTGCGCTTGCGGAAGACGTCGCGAACCTCGGGGTTCATGATGAGGTCCACGTAGCGCTGACGGTAGCGGACCTCGCGGTCGGTGAGGCCGTGAAACTTCTCGGGGAGGGGCCGCAGGGACTTGGAGAGCACCGTGAGCTGCGTGGGCGAGACGGAGAGCTGGCCGCGACGCGTGCGCATGACGGCGCCCGTGGCGCCCAGGATGTCGCCGAGGTCGAGGTTGGCGAGAAGCGCCCAGCCCTCGTCACCCAGGACGTCGTGGCGGCAGAAGAGCTGGATGGAGCCGGAGACGTCCTCGAGCACGATGAAGGCTGCCTTGCCCTGCTTGCGCAGCGCCCTGATGCGGCCGGCCACGCTCACCACGTCCTCGGTGTCCGCGCCGTCCGCGAGGTCGGCGTACTTCTCCTCGAGCTCGCCGGCGTGGGCCGTGACCTCTGAGGCAATGGGGTACGGGTTCACGCCCGCGTCGATGAGCGCCTGGCGGCGGGCGCGGCGCATCGTGCGCTCGTCGGTGGCTGCTGCGGCCGCGCTCGCGGCGGTGTTCTCTGCCATGGTGTCCCTTTCAGATAGAAGCGCCCCGCACCTGCTGCTGCAGACACGGGGCGCCACGCTTGCTGCTTGTCGGAGAGGAAGTGCCGACCTAGCGGGAAATCCCCGTGATGGTGTACTTCCTCGTCTTGCCGGACGGCGCAACGACCTCGACCACGTCGCCCTTCTCGTGACCCACGAGGGCGCTGCCCACGGGGGACTCGTTGGAGATCTTGTGCTCGAGGGAGTTGGTCTCGGTGGTGCCCACGATGGTGAACGTGGACTTCTTGCCCTTCTCGTCCTCAAGCTCCACGGTGGTGCCAATGGAGACGGTGAGGGCGTGGCCGGGACCGGCCTCCACGATGATGGCCTGCGAGAGGATCTGGCGGATCTCGTTCACGCGCGCGGCGTTGCGAGCCTCCTCCTCCTTGGCAGCGTCGTACTCGGAGTTCTCGGAGAGGTCGCCAAAGCCGCGGGCCTCCTTGATGCGCTCGACGATCTCGTCGTGCTTCTCGCCCTCGCGATACGCCAGCTCCTCGACGAGGCGCGCGCGACCCTCGGCGGTGAGCTCGATCTTCTTGGTGCTGTCCATATGTTGAGACCCCCTCGCGACTAGTTGAGCTTGGCCCCGCACTTGGAGCAGAAGCCGGCGTCGGCGACGTTCTTGGCGCCGCACTTGGAGCAGAACACGGCGTCGCTGGCCGCGGTCTCGGGGGCGTCGGCGTC
>DXAB01000201.1 GCA_019117265.1 Candidatus Olsenella pullicola | reverse complement strand
AACGCCGCCATGTACCACTTCATGACCGGCTTCACCTCCAAGGTCGCCGGTACCGAGCGCGGGATCAAGGAGCCCCAGCCCACGTTCTCCTCGCTCTTTGGCGAGCCGTTCATGCCGCTCGACCCCAACGTCTACGCCAAGATGCTCGGCGAGAAGATCGAGCACGGCGGCGTGCGCGTCTACCTCATCAACACCGGCTGGACCGGCGGCCCCTACGGCACCGGCAAGCGCATGAAGCTCGCCTACACCCGCAAGATGGTCGAGGCCGCGCAGTCGGGCATCATCGACGACTCGGAGTTCGTCCACGACCCGCGCTTCAACCTCGACGTGCCCACGACCTGCCCGGGCGTTCCGAGCGAGCTGCTCAACGCCCGCAACACCTGGGAGGACCGCGCCGCCTACGACGAGATGGCCGAGAAGCTCGCCCAGATGTTCGTCGACAACGCCGAGAAGCGCCTCACCACGATGGCGCCCGAGGTCCGCGCCGCCGGCCCCAGGCCCATCATGGGGAAGTAGGGTCGCGGGTTCTTCTTCCTCGCGCGTTTCCGTTTTACTTGCGGGGGCCGTCGCCGACACTTTCTTTCGGGATTGTGTCGGGGGCGGTCCCCGTTTTTCGTAACGTGGACGTGTGCCGACGGTTTTCTCTGCTGTAGTGTCGGCAGGCGTCCCTACATCTTGCGTGGACGTGTGCCAACGGTTTTCAATGGGGAAGTGTCGCCACCGGTCCCCGCATCAACATATGTGGACGCCTTCCGACGCCTTATGGGGCGAGAATGACGGTTTTGGTCCACGCAAGGCTTGGATATCCCTCCCACCGAAAGTGACGTTGCCCCCCTCCCTCTTATTGGACTAGTATTCAGGTGGCTGTGGGGTTTCAGCCAAACCTCATCGTGGCTTTGACAGGTGCCCAGAGGGGAGCGGGTCTTCCGGGGGGCATGGCAGAGAAGGGAGAAACGCATGACGAGAAAGACATTCCTGGGCGTCCTTGCCGCGCTCTTTGCTGCGGCTTTTTGCCTACCGGTTGTCGCACGGGCCGACGGTGCCATTTCCGTCACGGCATCGGGCGCTACGGTCTTTGCTTCTGAGGGCGTCCACATTTGCAGTTATCTCACGCCCGAGGAGGCCACGGCCTACAATGACTACTGGTTTACCCAGACGCCGGGAAACGGAGAGCTCACCAACCCGGAGGGAGGTCGTCAGCGCTTCCTCAAGGACGAGTACTCCGTGCCGCTTGAGATTGCCGGCGGTGACGAGGCCTTCCCCAAGGGCCTTGCGGATGAGTGTAGGTGGCACTCTTCTGATGTCTCGGGAGATGACGGCGTCTACCTTGCCAGCAGCGACTTCGTTGGCACAACATCCACGGGGGAGAGCTATGCCGGCGTGCTCGTAGGCGTGGTGCCCAAATCTCAGCAGCCCGTGGAGAAGGCCGTCATCACGGTCAACGAGACCAACTCTGCAGGGCAGGTCACCGATTTCTCGATTAGCCTGGTGTACTCCACCGGCCCTGCAGGCACCAACGTTCCCGTCTCCGGTGACGCGGGAGTCACCATGCAGATGATGCCCAACTCGTGGATCGCCAGCTACACCTCCGAGGGCAGGATTACCCCCAAGGCGACCGCATCGAGCCTCAGCGCAGATGACGCGGAGTGCAAGGAGCTCGTGGGCTCCGTGGAGGACGGTCAGATCGTAGGTGTGTACAACTTGAGCTTCACGCCTACGATTGACGGCCACGAGAGCGCGTATAGCAGGAACTTTGGCACCATGTGGGTGAGTTTTGCCGTGGACGAGAAGTACAACGGCAACTATGTTGATGTGTGGGACTGGCAGCCGACCTCTTCGGTCCAGCAGGACCTCACCGAGGGCGAGCCCGTTCTCGTTGGCACTTACCCTGTCTCGGGCGGCAAGGTTACGGTGCCGGCGCACCGCCTCTCTCAGATTGTCCTCTCCGTGCAGGTGGACGGCTCATCCTACGCGATGGAGCGCCTCTACAACCAATATACGGGCGAGCACCTCTACACGCCCTCCACGGCCGAGCGCGACCTTCTCACCTCCCTTGGCTGGAGCTACGAGGGCGAGGCCTGGCAGGCGCCGGCCAAGTCTGACGCCACGGTCTGGCGTCTCTTCAACCCCTACTCTGACGATCACCACTACACCACGAGCAGGGTCGAGTATGACCGGCTCGTCTCCGTCGGCTGGTCAGGAGAGGGCGAGGGCTGGTATTCCGCTGGCAAGGACGGCGAGCCGCTCTATCGCCTCTACAACCCCTTCGCAACCACGGCGACCCATCACTACACGGCAAGTGCCGAGGAGCGCGACAGCCTCGTCAAGATAGGCTGGAACGACGAGGGTATCGCCTGGTACGGACTGTAGGATTCTGACACGGGCCGCGCCGCCGGGGCATCACGCCGGTGGCGCGACCTTCTTTGGAAGGAGAGTTCCTTGGTGAGGATGCGCGGACGGGTGGTGGCCGCACTCTTCGTCGTGCTTCTCGGCGTGCTGTGCACGCCCTTTGCGGCGCTGGCGGCGGACGGCGTGGACATGTACCGCATGTACAACCAGTGGAGCGGCGAGCACCTCTACACGGCCGACGCCTTCGAGCGCGACAACCTCGTCAAGCTGGGTTGGACCTCCGAGGGCGAGGGCTGGACGGCGCCTGCCTCGGGAGACCCGGTCTACCGCCTCTACAACCCCTACGCCCCGCAGGGTGACCACCACTACACCATGAGCAAGACCGAGTACGACCAGCTCGTCAGGCTTGGCTGGAAGGGCGAAGGCGCGGCCTGGCACTCCGCCCCCAAGACGGGGACGCCGCTCTACCGGCTCTACAACCCCTACACGCTGAGCTGCACCCACCACTACACCACGAGCACCGAGGAGCGCGACCAGCTCGTGAAGCTCGGATGGCGCTTCGAGGGCATCGCCTGGTACGGGGTCACCGCCGGCTCGGACAGCGCTCAGGGCCCGAGCGATGACGGTCAGGATTCCGATGGCAGAATGCTCACCATGACCTTCATTACACAGAGCGTCGATCAGAGCAACTTTACGGTGAACGTGCGCCAGGGTGAGGTCATGGAGGAGCCCGCTGACCCCGTCAGAAAGGGATTCACCTTCAAGTACTGGGGGTACCCCGACACCAACGAGCCCTTTGACTTCTCAAAGCCCATTGAATTCGGAACCATGCTGTACGCCTTCTGGGAGCCGTATTACGCCGAGACCGCCTATGACTACGAGGTCTATTATCTTGACGGCCTGGATGACACCTGGTATCAGGGTGGCTTTGCAGGCGGGTCCCAGCGCACGGTCTTCATCAAGACGGACAACCCCACGGCAAACTTCACCCTGGGAACCGAGTGCGACAACGACCTGGTCTACACTGGCATTACGACGTCCGGAATCAGGCCCGCCTACTACAACGACACTACGGTCATGGGCTCGACCTACGTCTGGAGCGGATACTTCAGTGACGTTGCCGATCAGGGCGTGGCAGATGGGGACGTTCCCATGCTCAAGGTGCCGGGCGGCTACGTCATGCAGGTGGGCATTAAGGACGAGCTGCCTCTAGGAAAGCACGACCTCTACGTTTACGAGAGCTCCTCACACTCCCTGGCACTCAATGCCACGCGCGTGGGCTCCATTACGGTTGCCGACGGGGCTGCCGCCGAGGCGCGTTGGGCGGATGACCTTGTTGCCACATGCACAAAGCCTGGTATGACGCCCCCTCAGAAGATGGCTGCGATCAACGGCTATCTGTTGGATAACTATCAGTACTGGACGATGACCAATCAGTCTGAGTTCTCCGGCTCGTACGCGTTCTTTGCCGCCACACCCAACACCCCGTTCTATGTGACGCATCGCTGGAACTCATACATTTCGCCTATGGCGCTCGAGTATTTGGCAAACCGCATCGGTGGGTTTGAGAGCGTGCACAACTGCTATGGCGACTATTACCCCGGTACCCCTGAGTGGCAGATGAACCATGCGTTTGTCGAGTGCGTCTACCAAGGTGAGATTTATAGGTACATGGCGTGTCCTCAGGCCGAGCCGACGGAGCCCCCTCTGATTGACTTCTCCAATACCGATGCGGCGCCCTTTGACAAGATTGCAAAGTAAACCTCCCCGACGGAAAGGAGCTCTTGATGATGCTGTCTAGGATGAAAGGGGCGCTGCGCGCGTTCTTCTCGTCATGCGTCATTGCGCTGGCTGTGTGTGCGTTTGCCCCGGCGCCGGCGCTCGCCACGTCCTTTGACGAGGGCAAGGCCTCGGCGACCGACATGGCGCTGAACAAGACCGAGCCCGTGGCGCTGGGCTTTGCTGATGACGAATGGCTTCACGTCAAGGTCACGCAGAGCGGTATCGTCCAGTTTAGCGTCTCGGTTCCCAAGCTCATGGGGTTTGATATCTGGGGCGGTGTGCACCTGTACGATTCTAACGGCGAGAGAATTTGGAATTCCTCCTCATTTATGATCGGCGACACCGTGGCGTCCGATCAGCTCACCCGAATACCACTCGCCCCGGGTGACTATTACGTCAATATCGCCTGCTATGGCTATAGCGGCACGCTACACCTCAACCTGCGCGCCGACTTCACCCCAACCACCAACTGGGAGACTGAGAGCAACAACACCCTTGCCGAGGCGGACGCCATCCCACTCAACACGACGATTCAAGGGGAGTGCGACACGACCCATAGTGACTGGTTTACGTTCACGCTTTCCCAGCGCGGTACGGTTGCACTCACCTTCACCCCAACCGAGGGGAGGTTCAACGGCTACCTCTACCTGAAAGACGGAAGCGGCAACGACAACATCATCAACATGATGAGCATTGGATCGTCTGCTGGCACGGTAAAGACGCCGCGCATTGGCCTGGACGCCGGCACCTATGCCATTCTCATTAGCCCCTCTTCCTCGGATGCTCCCGCCGGTTACTCAGTTCGCGTTGACTACACCCAAACAGGCGACTGGGAGGTCGAGCTCAACGACAACTGGAAGACGGCCACCCCAGCGTCTCTCGGAAAGACCGTAAAGGGTTCGATTGTTCGGGGTCAGGGTACCGATCTGGACAAGTATTCCTTCACCCTCTCCAAGGGCACTGACGTTACGTTTGCCCTTTCCAATCTGACGACCCCTGGGGACGGCATGTCGCTGCGAGTCGAGACGCTCGGCGGCAAGACGATAGAGACGTACCGGTTTGGGGAGCGCAGCGAGAGCGATCCTATCGCGCTCGATGCCGGGACATACATCATGAGCGTGAGCGGGTCGCAGGGCTGCGAGTACTCCCTCACGGTGAAGGACGCCGCCGCCTCGGCCCGCACGATGTACCGTCTCTACAACAAGTGGAGCGGCGAGCACCTCTACACGGCGAACGCCTCCGAGCGCGACAAGCTCGTCAAGCTGGGCTGGACCTCCGAGGGCGAGGGCTGGACGGCGCCCGCCTCGGGAGACCCGGTCTACCGCCTCTACAACCCCTACGCCCCGCAGGGCGACCACCACTACACCATGAGCAAGACCGAGTACGACACGCTCGTCAGGGCCGGCTGGAAGGGCGAGGGCGTTGCCTGGTACTCCGCACCCAAGACGGGGACCCCGCTCTATCGCCTCTTCAACCCCTACGCCCTGAGTTGCACCCACCACTACACCACCGATAAGGGCGAGCGTGACACCCTGGTGAAGGCGGGCTGGCGCGCCGAGGGCATCGCCTGGTATGGGCTGTAGCCCCTATTGACGACCCGTTGCGGGGTGGCTCCTCGATGGGGCCACCCCGTTCCTTTTGTACGCAGCAAGGTGACATGATAGTGTCATGTGACAGTAGCGTCAGAGCCCAGTGTCACAGTGTCATGTGACGTCGTGGTGGGAGGTCTGTGTGTTCTGCAAGCGGTGCGGTTCGGAAAATCGAGACGGCGCGAGGTTCTGCTCGGCGTGCGGGGCGCCCATGGATGAGGAGCTGGCAGGGGAGAAGAGTCCCGCTCCCGAGAAGGTGCCGCGCTGGGCATTGCCGGTGATTATTGTTTCCGCGCTCGTCATTGCGGCTGTTGGCGTTGGCTTTGCCCTGCGTGCGGCTGTGCCCGCGCCCGTTGAGGTGCCAGAGGGCGGGGCGGTGCAGGAGCCCGTGACAGAGGATGTCGCCGAGGGGGAGCCGAAGTCTGAGGAGGCATCTCGCGAGGAGACGGAGCCCGAGCCGGAGGGAGAGGCAGAGCCGGAGGCGCCTGCCACCGAGGAGACAGAGCCCGAGGCCCCCGCCGCGCCCGCACATGACTTCGAGTGCGAGTACTTCTACGTTGACGTGCCCGACAACTGGGTCAGGGATGGTACAAACCCAACCGAGGAGGCGCCGTCCTGGACCGTCGAGGGACCCTTGGGCTTTGGCTCTGGCGTCATGGGCTACCACTTCTCTTATGACGGTGGGTACAACTACGCAGGCGATTACGTCCTGGCAGGAGGCGCCGACGTGCTTATCGACGGTTTTCGGGGCACCACGTATGTAGGCACCACCTCAGATGGCCACGAGGTTTGGCTCAACGAGGTGAGCTCAGGCTTCTTCTGGAGAGACGGCTACTTTGAGGGCGGCTTCTATTACTACTATCCCGACGGTGCAACGGATCCCGATTACGCCGTCATCACGCTTAAGTGAGCCTATGGCCCCAGCTTTGCCGGAGGTTGATCGTGTCGGCCGCGGTCCCCGATCATTTGGGGACCGCGGCCGACGGTTCTTCTCGCCAAAGTGTCGGAAAGGGTCCCCTCCCAAGAATCTGTGGACCGTTTTCGACGCTTTGCCGCGCAAAAGTGACGCCGCCGGTCCCCGCGTGAGGCGGGCATGCGGACCCCTCCGTGCGCTATCCTCTTCTCAGGTATCGTTTACCTTGCTGAAGGAGAGCCCATGAGAAGAAGCATGACAAGCGCGGCGCTGTGCCTCGCCGCCGCACTTCTCGCCGTTGCGGTGATTCCCGCACGGGCCGAGACGGTCGAGGGGCGCGACATGCATCGCCTCTACAACCAATGGACGGGCGAGCACCTCTACACCGCCTCGGTCGAGGAGCGCGACACGCTCGAGCGCATTGGCTGGACATACGAGGGCGTGGGCTGGGTGGCCCCCACCTGGGGCAAGCCGGTCTACCGCCTCTACAACCCCTACGTTCCTGGCGGCGACCACCACTACACGCTGGACGAGACGGAGTACGAGAAGCTCGGCGAGATTGGCTGGAGCCAGGAGGGCGAGGCCTGGTACTCGGGCGGTACCGTGCCGCTCTATCGACAGTTCAATCCCTACGCCAAGACCGGCACGCACAACTACACCACCGACAAGGCCGAGAACGACGCCCTTGTGAAGGCGGGCTGGAAGGCAGAGGGCGTGGCGTGGTACGGAATCGCCGGTGTAGGCGGTTACGTTGACCCCACGTGGCAGGCCGAGCAGGACCGCCTTGACCAGGCCGCCGCCGAGGCAAAGGCCAGCCTTGACGCTGCCACCGAGAAGAGGGACGCCACCGCCAACCGCCTCAGCGCGCTTGAGGAGCAGATTGGGTCTATGGAGACCGAGCTGGAGCGACTCAGGGCCCAGCAGCCCACGCTCTCGGCGCGCGAGTTCTTCTCGTGGCTCGGTGACGACGCCACGGTTGCCGCCGACGTCCTCTCCGGGAAGCTCGTTCCAACCACCATGGACGACGGCACGCTGCTGCAGGCGCACACGCACCCCGGCGAGCGCGGTGACGCGACGTACATCGATAACATGTACGTTGGCCTTGACATCATTGACGAGTGCAACCGGATCCGCCGTCACGAGGGACTTCCCGAGCTCAAGGTGACGAGTCTTGGCACCGCTATCGCGATGCTCAACGCCAACTGGTCGGCAGACACCATGTCGGGTGGCGACGGGCTTCAGCACGCGGCTAACAACGGTGCCTCCCTGCGCTGGGGAGAGAACCTCAGCTGGAACTACGCTTCGGTCGAGGATTCCTTCGTGGGCTGGTACTGGTCCGAGAAGGCCAATGCAACGGGACAGGCCCAGGTTGACTTTAACGGCTCGCGCCACGAGCCGCGCCCGGGTGGCGAGACCGGTCACTACGAGAACATCATCGACGGCTACGTGGTCACGGGTGGCGCGTACGCAAGCGACGGCCACATCATGGCGCAGGACTTTGGCCTCAGAAACATCGTCGCCCCCGACGGTGCCTACGGGGAGGGCGTCGAGATCGCGGGCGACGCCAAGTCCTACACCACAGCTGAGTATCGGGCGCTTCTCGACAAGTTTGTCTCGGAGAACGTCTCTGCTGACCTTATTGCGAGCATCGAGCGCGCGGAGGGCGATCTTGCGTCGCTCACGTCTCAGAGGAAGGCCGCCGAGGACGAGCTCAGAGAGCTGCACGACGTCTGCGCCGAGGCCGGCGAGAAGTACGAGGCCGCGTACGAGGCCGCCCAGACGCACCAGTGGGGCGAGAACTGGTCGTAGCGTCGTACTGAGGGCTAGGCCGTTTGGGCGGGGATGGAAGGCTGCCACCGCCATAGCGTCACAAGAGGGCCCGGCAGCTCATGCGAGCTGCCGGGCCCTGGTTGAGAGCTTAACGCTTGCGCTACTCGGCCATCTGCGCCTGGACGGCGGTGATGGCGACCACGCCCACGATGTCGTCGGCTGAGCAGCCGCGGGAGAGGTCGTTCACCGGCTTGGCGATGCCCTGGAGAATGGGGCCGTAGGCCTCGGCCTTGCCAAAGCGCTGGACGAGCTTGTAGCCGATGTTGCCCGTCTCGAGGTTGGGGAACACGAGCACGTTGGCGTGGCCCGCGACATTGCTCTCGGGCGCCTTGAGCTTGGCCACCTCAGGAACGATGGCGGCGTCGAGCTGGAGGTCGCCGTCGATGGCGAGCTCGGGCGCCTTCTCCTTGGCAAACTTGGTGGCCTCCTGGACCTTCTTGGCCGTGTCGCCGCCGGCCGAGCCCATCGTGGAGTAGGAGAGCATCGCGACCTTGGGTTCCACGTCATCCATGAAGGTGGCGAAGGAGTTGGCGGAGGCGATGGCGATCTCGGAGAGCTCGTCGGAGGTCGGGGCGATGTTGAGGCCGCAGTCCGCGAAGACGAGGGTGCCGTTGGCGCCAAACTCAGGGGTCTGCGTGCACATGACCATGAAGGCCGAGACGAGCTTGGTGCCCGGGGCGGTCTTCAGGATCTGCAGGGCCGGGCGCAGCGTGTTGGCGGTGGAGTGGCAGGCGCCGGAGACCAGGCCGTCTGCGTCGCCCATCTTGACCATCATGGTGCCGTAGTAGGTGGCGTCCATCATCTGGGCGCGCGCCTGCTCGATGGTCACGCCCTTCTTGGCGCGCAGCTCGGCGAACTTCTGCGCATAGGCCTCATGCTTGGGGGCGGTCGGCGAGGTGGGGTCGATGACGGTC
>DXAB01000028.1 GCA_019117265.1 Candidatus Olsenella pullicola | reverse complement strand
TGGGCCTTCTCGCTTTCTGGTTGGGCACGTTTGCGTGGCTGCCGGGTGGCGAGGGGCCGTCTCATGCCGCGGGGCAGACGATGTGCTTCCTCGTGGTGGCTTTCACGAGCGTGCTGCACGTCTTCACCGTGCGCAGCCGCGGCTCGGTCTTCAGGCGCACGGTTAGCGACAACCTGCCGCTCGTGTGGAGCGCGGTTGGCGTGGTCGCGGCCTTCTCGGTGCTCGTGCTCGTGGAGCCCGTGGGTGCGATCTTCGGGCTGGCGCCCATCGGCCCCTTTAGCTGGGCGTGTGCGCTTGGCCTCTCGGTTGTTCCCACACTCGTGGCCGAGGCGTTCAAGCTGTGGGACAACCGCCACGAGACCTGGCTCTATCGCAGGAGGCTCGTCCGTCACGAGAACCGCGGCGAGGAGTAGCGCAAAGGGCGCCGGGGCCGTGATGGTGACAAGGGTGAGGTGACAAAGGTGACAGGGTAGATTGTCACCATCGGTAAGATGGTGACAATCTACCCTGTCACCTTTGTCACCATCACCTCTGTCATCACCCTGCCGCCCCCGTTGGGGGTCTGCGCCGCCGCTACGTGCGGAGCAGGGCGTCTACGAGGGCGTTGTCCTCCGGGTCCGGGGAGCCGAGCGGCAGCCCGCACGCCTCGAAGAAGTGGCTGCCGGCAAACTGGCGCGCCCGGAAGGTGTCGTGTGCGCCGTCGTCGAGGTAGCGCACGCGCGAGAGGCAGTCGGTGGTGGCGCAGTAGAGCACGCCGTGGCGCTCCGCGTAGGTGAGGTAGGTCTCGTCGGCGGACCACAGCGTGACGCCCGCCATGCTCTCCAGCTCATAGGCCACGGCGTACTCCTTCCAGGAGATCTCCCGCACGCGAACGTAGCGGTCAAGCAGCGTGGCCATGCGTTTCACGCGGCTGAGCGTCGCCGCCGCGTCAATGAGCCGCGCGCCGGGGGCCGGTGGGAAGAGGGCTCTTCTCGCCATGGTGGCCAACGCGTCATCGCGCTCGCGCCCGTCGAGAAGGACCGCGGGTACGGAGAGCTTCATCGACTCGTCCCCAAAGAGCTCGATGGCGGAGTGTGGTACCACGGTCTCATCGCGCGCGGGCATGCGAAAGACCAGGCTGTCGTGCGCATGCTGCACGCGGCACTCCAGCCCGCGCTGGGCAAACGCCTGTCGCATGGCCGCCACGTGCTCGTTGTCGCGCTCGCGCGAGAAGGAGTCCTCCGAGAGGCGACCCATCCTGAAGAGGTAGAGGTTGAAGAGCGGCAGCGCCTCGCCCCCGGTGTCCGCCATGGGGTAGTGGACGGTGCGCTTGCAGAAGGCGCGCACCTCAAAGCGCCGTCGCGTGGCCTTGTCGTAGAGGTCGACGAGCGCCGTGCCTGCCGCGGGCCCGGAGGTGGAGCCCTCGCGGATCTCCACCACGCCGTCCGCAACGTAGGGCGGGAAGTCTCCCTCAAAGACCTGGACGAGAATGACGCCCTGCTCGGGAGTCGTGGGATCGGGGAGAAAACGCGCCACAAAGCGTGGGGCGGGGGAGACGTGGCGGCGGCAGAGCTCGCCGATGATCTGGCTCACGTCAGCGCTGGGGCGTGGCACGGGGCGCACGTCCTTCTCGGTGTCCGAGATGCCTATGACGAGCCAGCCGCCGCGCGAGTTGGCAAACGACGCCACGATCTTGGGAATCTTGCGGCGCACGCTCGGCGTGAAGGTCTGCTTGAGCTCCAGGACAAAGCCCTCGTCGAGCTCGCGCAGCTGGTCGAGGTCCGCGTACTCAACGTCCGTGATCGCCTTGGGCGCGCCCTGCTCGGTGCGGAAGGGGCTGAACATGGGACCTCCTCGGCTCGCTGTCTTTCTCGCAGTATACCCGCGGCGACCGTCCTTCTCGCCCAACCTGGCAGGTAGTAGTTGCTGGACAAAGTAGCAGGTAAAGTGTTTGCGTTGTTAATTTGAACAAGAAGCACTACCTGCTAGGTTGGGAGGTCGGAGGCGGCGCGGCGAGAAGTGCGGCGCGGCAAGAGGCGCTACCGCTCGGCGAGAAGTGGCGTCATCTCGCCCTGGGCGAGCACGGTCACGCGGTGCATGGCGCGGGAGAGCGCCGTGTAGAGGCGACGGCGCGCGAGCGGCGTGTCCGGGTAGACCTCCGTCTGCGCGTCGGGCACGATGACGTGGTCGAACTCGAGGCCCTTGGCCACGCGCAGCGGCATCAGCACCACGCCGCGCGCGGGTAGGCTCACGTCGCCGCGAATCACCTTCGCCGCGTCGCCGAGCTGCTTGGAGAGCCAGCTCACGCGCGCGTCGCTCTCGGCCACCACGGCCGTGAGGCCCTCGCCGGGCTCGGCCACGGCCTCGCGCAGCGCCGCGAGATACGCGTCCTTCTCGGCAAACGAGCGCACCACGGGCTCCACGCCCGGGCGCTGCACCGAGGTCAGCCGCAGCTGCTCGCGCTCGTCGAGAAGCCCGGTGAAGAGCGCGGTGATCTCCGGGGAGGAGCGGTAGCTCGTAAGCAGGCGACACTCGTCCACGCTACCGTGCGTCTGGCGGAAGATCTGCGCGATCTGCGCAAAGCTGGCCGTGCCCTCGTAGATGGCCTGGTGCTCGTCGCCCAACAGCAGGAAGTGCGCGCGCGAGAAGTACCGTGCGAGCACCATGAGCTGCGTCACGGTGTAGTCTTGGACCTCGTCGATCATGACGAAGCGGGCGTCGCGCTCGCCGACGCCGGTGAAGATCAGCCGCAGCCACAGCCACTCGGTGGCCGAGAGCGCCTTCTGGCCGAGCAGGCGCATGCCGATGCGGTCGAAGCGCAGCCAGGCCAGGCGCTCGATCTCGTCGTGCGCGCTGGCGTAGCGGGCCTCCACGAAGCGCTTGGCGTAGGCGAGCGTCTCGTCGTCATCGTCCGCCAGGATCGTCTCGCCGAAGATCTCCACCTGCTGCTCCACGTCCAGGCCGAGCATCTCCTCCTGGAGCTCCTCGTCCTTTGCCATCTGGGACAGACGGCGGTTGAGGCGGTCGTGCAGCTCCTCCTTGACGAGCGCGGTGAAGCGCGGGCCCACCTCGAACTCGGAGAACTTCTCCACGGCGCCCTTGATCTGCCCCTGCTTGAGCAGCGTGACGCCGTCCACGCGAATCTCGCGCAGGTCGTCCTCCTCGATGATGAGGCCGTGTGCAAGCTCCTCCATGCGCAGCAGCGTCGCGGGGTCGGAGCCCTCTCCGAGGTCGCGATCGCCGGCGCCCTGTGCGCTCACGAAGGCGCGCCAGGTGAAGGTCTGCGGGTTGGCCTCTCCCATGGAGGGGAGCACGGTGTCGATGTAGTTCTCGAAGACGCTGTTGGGCGTGAAGAGCCACACCTGGTCGGCGCGCAGCGTCTTGCGGTTGCGATACAGCAGAAACGCGATGCGCTGCAGCAGCACGCTCGTCTTGCCGGACCCCGCGATGCCGTTCACCAGCAGCACGGGCACGTCCTCGTGGCGGACCACCTCGTTCTGCTCGCGCTGGATCGTTGCCGTGATGGCCTGGAGCTTCTCGGTGTGGTGCTTCTTGAGCGCCGAGAGCAGCAGCGAGTCCTGGATGGCGATCGTGGTGTCGAAGTACATGTTGAGCTGGTCGCGCACGATGTCAAACTGGCGGCGCAGCTTGAGGTTCACCGTGCGGGTCTTGCCGTCCACCTGGTAGGAGGTGGGGCCCATCTGCTGGTTGTAGTAGGTCTCCGCCACGGGCGAGCGCCAGTCCACCACGAGCGGGCGGCTGCGCTCGTCGGTCATGCCCGCGGCTCCGATGTAGACGTCGCGCGGCGGCCGGCCGGGACGCATCTCGAGCGTGACCTTGGCGAAGTAGGGCTGCAGGAGCAGCAGCATCACGCGACGCAGCTTGTCGGTGTTGACGTCGTGGAACTGGTTATAGGCGTCGATGATGGAGTTCAGGGCCTCGATGGACGCCGCCGCCTCAGCGAGGTCGTCGTAGTTGGGATCGTCGAGGTCGAGCACGTCAACGTTGACTTCCTCGCTCATCTCAAGGAGGTCGCGCACCGAGGTGGCGTGCGTACGCTCAAGCTCGGATGAGATGTCGTCGCGAATCTGGGTCAGCTTCGCGTAGAGCTCGGTGAGGTGCGTCTGCTCCTGCTGGAAGATCGGGTCGTCATGCTGGTCGCTCTCAAGCTGCTCGTCGTGCTCGGCCATGGGTTCCCTCCCGTCGAGCTGGAATTTCAAGTAGTCAATGGTACGCCATCGAGGTATGCGTGGGCAACGAGCGGGCGGCGAGAGGTGCCCCACCGTCCTTCTCGAGGCGCTCTGCTACGTTGTCCCAAACATGGCGTCTCCCATGGAGGTCCTGCTTGTCATAGCGTTTGCCCTTCCGCCAAGCGCCGGGGGATGGATGATGCCAGGGATTGTTGCGAACCAGCGGATTGACGTTGACAAGAACCTGAGGCCGCTCGTGGGGGAGGACTATCTCTTGGGGGATATTTACCTACCGTCGGTGAGAGGCAACATCGAATACGACAGCTATGAGTTTCACACGGGAAAGTACCGGTATGACCACACGCAGGCGCGCAGAAACGTGCTGGAAGCCATGGGGGTCAAAACCATCTCGGCTACGTGGGGCCAGCTGAACACATTCGAGAAATTCGAGTCCTTTGTCTGGATGGTGAAGGAGAGGTTTGGCATCGAGCATCATACGTTCACCGATGATGAGCGGGCCGCGCAGATCAATCTCTATGAGCTCCTGACCAATACGAAGGCAAGGCTGTTTTAGTCGCTTCTGACGCTCCGGTTACGTTGTGTGCGGTTTATTGGAGGGGGTCCGAGTAGCCGCCGTATTGCCAGAAGAAATCTGCAGGTAGGTGACTCGAGAGGGAGAGGGCTACCTGCCCTCTCCCCAGAAAACCGCACACAACGTCAAAAGTTCCTGCCACGCGGCAGAAAAGCCCTACTCGTCGTCCACAAAGCCCGCACGATAGCTCGAGAAGACCACGGCGCCCTCGTCCTGCGTGGCGTCGAGGTCCACGTCGCCCCAGATGCCGAAGTCGCGGTCGTCGTCGGAGTCGCGGAAGACCTGGTGCACGTGCCACACGTGCGCCGAGCGCTCGTCCGTCTCGTCTATCGAGAAATATGCGGCGCTGTGGGCGTCGCCATCCAGCAGAATCTCCTCGTGGGCCTCGAAGAGGCGCTCCAGCGCCTGCTGCCACACGGGCATGCGCCAGCCCCACTCGGCGTCGAGCTTGCCGAGCTCGTCTGCGCGCCCGTGCGCCGCCAGCCGCACGCGGGCAAAGAGCGCGTTGCGCACGAGCAGCGTGAGGCCGCGCCGGTCGCGGACGACCTCC